>JAZNIR010000171.1:0-9080 GCA_045577595.1 Candidatus Scatosoma sp. | reverse complement strand
ATGGGTATGCTCTACGGCGGGCAGTTGCAAGGTATGTTGCCGAGAATTAAAAGTACGAATTTCGACGGAATGGAGCTGATTCGCCCGCTTTATTGCGTGCTTGAAAAGGATATTTTGCGTTGGAAAGAGCATAACGACTTGCAATTTATCGCCTGCGCTTGTAAATTCGTGCAAAAAGTTACGGGTGGGGACGACGACGGTTTTTCCGCGCGAAAACGGGTGAAAGAGTTAATCGCTACGTTAAAGGAAGAAAATTCTAACGTGGAAAACAATATTTTTCAAAGCATTCACAACGTACAGTTAGATACGCTTGCCGAGTACAAAAGCGAGGGAAAGCGCGCGTCTTTTTTGGATAAATTTGAAAAAGAATAGTCTTAATTTTTTACTTACCGCATACGATAAAGTATGCAAGAACTTCAAAATCAACAACATAGCGTAACGATTGAACAAAGAAAAAGTATTACGGTGAGCGGTGTGGAGAGCGTTGCGGCGTTTTCCGAAGCGAAAATCGCGTTGCGGTTGCTCGGCGGAGAGAGTATGCACGTGGCGGGCATTGGATTGAAAATCGTGGGCTTTTCCAAAACGAACGGCACGTTTACCGCCGAAGGCACGATTAGCGGTGTTTCGTACGGTGGAAAGGGGTTCGTCGCGCGATTATTTAAATAATGTGGATAACGACGCAGTATAAAGTGTTCGGAATATGCCTTTTATCAGGTTTTCTCGGTGGGCTTTTATACGAACCGTTTGCCTTTTTTCGTTTGCTCTTTGGGAAAAAAGCAAAAAATAAAGGGGTGTATTTTGCGACGGATATGCTCTTTTGGACGGTTTTTTCTCTTTTTTATATATTCGTAAGCGTAGCGTTTAAATTTCCGTCTTTCCGTGTATATATGTGGTGCGGGTATGCGCTTGGTGGCATATTATATTTAAAAAGTTTGCACAGAATACTTGCATTTTTGCAAAATATGTGCTATAATAGCTGTATAAAACGGAATTTATTGGCGAAAGAGAAAAGAAATTCTCGCAAAAGGATTGGAGAATATGACACAAGATAAACTTCGAAGAATTATAACGGCGTGCGTGGTCGCAGGGACGACGCTACTTGTCGTATTGCTTTCCGTTTTAATTTTTCAATGGGTAAAATTGGGCGTTTTAAATAAGCGTATTGATAAAGTGTCGGCTGAAAACGCTGCTTGGCAACAAATGATTGACGAGGGCGAAGAAAAAGCAAAATACTACGAAAACGGTACGGGTAAGTTTTGGTTGGCTCTTGAAAAAGGTTGGGTTGTTCAAGGAGAATAATTAAAAATGAATAAATTTGCCGTAATTGACATCGGCTCTAATTCCGTTCGCCTAATGACAGTGGCGGACGGAAAAGTTTTATATAAACGGGTAAACACCACGCGACTTGGCGAAGGGATTGCAAGTACGCCCCTTTTAAAAACGGACGCTATCGAGCGTTCGGTGGTGGCGGTGGAAGAATTCTTTTTACAAGCGAAAACGGAAGGTGCGGAAAGGGTGTTTGCCTTTGCGACGGCGGCGGTGCGGACGGCGAAAAACGGACTTTCCTTCGTGGACGCGGTGAAAGCCCGTTGCGGTTTGGACGTGGAAGTGGTAAGCGGGGAAACGGAAGCGGAACTCGGCATTACGGGCGCGCTTGGCACGCGCGACGGCGGGGTGATAGACGTCGGTGGAGCGAGTACGGAAATCGTGCTTGCCAAAGGCGGAAAAATCGTTTATAAAAAAAGTTTGCCGATTGGCGTGGTGCGTTTGAAAGACGGTTGCGGACGGGATATGGACAAGCTGGTGCCGACGACGAAAGAATATGCAACCCTTTTCGACGTGGACTTGCCGAAAAAAATATACGCGATTGGTGGGACGGCAACGACGCTTATGGCGGTGGCGCTTGGGTTGCAAGAATACGATTCTAAGAAGGTTACGGGAAGTGAAATTTCCTATTCGGATATATGCGGAATGGTTGAAAAATTCCAAAAAATGACGGTGGAAGAGATTGCAAAGTTGCCGTGTATGCCCAAAGGGCGCGCGGACGTAATACTCGGCGGAGCTGTGCTGTTGCGCTCGGTTATGGAAGAAAAGAAATTGGAAAGCCTTATCGTAAGCGATAGGGATAATTTGGAAGGATACGCGATTCAAAAGGGATTACTCAAATGAGAAGAACGGCGTCTACAATTTATGCGATTTTTTGCACGTTACTGCTCGTTGCGGGGCTGGGCGTAGGTTTTTATTTCGCTTGGCAACGCGGGGTGTACGACGTGGCTTGGTACGTGGCGGGGTTTGCCGTCGGTTTCGTGCTTTCGCCTACGTTGCACGAACTTGGACATATCGTTTTTGCAAAAGCGAACGGTATGCGTTTGGTGTACGCGAAATTTTTCTGTTGTAAGCTCGTTTTACAAAACGGGAAATTACGGAAACAATTTACTTCGCCATTTGCGCCCGACGAAACGCAAGTCGTGCCCAAGTTCGGCGGAAATATGCAAAAACGCGCCGTCGCATATACGCTTGGCGGGGTTGTATTTAGCGGTTTGTTTTTCTTGGCGCTAACGGTTACCGCCCTGCTTTTAACGGTGTTTTTTCAGCCGGTGTTTTTCTTTTGGGGTTGTTTGCCGTACGCCACGTATTTGTTCCTTTTAAACGTAGCGCCTTGTACGTACGCGAGTGGAAAAACGGATACGCTCATTTATATCGGCATTAAAAAAGGCGAGCCTGCCGAAAAAAATATGCTGTCGGCGATGGAGATACAAGGGGAATTGTACGCGGGCAAAAGTTTTGCGGAAATCGACGAAAGGTTGTATTTCGATAATCCCGTATTATGCGAAGACGAGCCGTTGTTTGCGGTTACCTGCGATTTACAATACCGCTACTTTTTAGAAAAACAAGATTATCAATCGGCGGGGGAACGTTTAAACCGTTTGGCGCAAATACAGCCGTATTTATCCGCGCTGGAAGTGGAAAAATTGGCGGGGGAATTGGTGTATATGCACGCGCTTGGCGGGGACGTGGAAAGCGCGCAAGACAGTGGAAAATATTGCCAAAATTACTTGTCGGGCGACGAAGTAAGCGCAAAGCGTATTCTCGCGACGTTTGCGTATGCGACGGGAAAGAAAGAAGAAACGGAAATTTTGTTACGGCAAGCGGAGCGCGCTTTGGATAAAGAAATTATGCTTGGCGTAGCGAAATTTGAAAAAATTCTGCTTTCGCGGATAGAAAAGACGAAAAGCGAAGAAAATAACGAGTGATAATACGACGAAAATCGTCGTGGGAGAACGGTAGATAAATGAGTGAGAGCGTGAAAAATGTGAAGAAAAGAAAAGCGGGGATATTGATGCCGATTTCCGCGTTACCAAGCCAAGAAGGGATTGGTACGCTTGGCGACGGCGCGTTTGCGTTTGTCGATTGGTTGCAAAGCGCGGGTATGAAAATTTGGCAAGTGTTGCCCCTTTTACCTACGGGCTATGGCGACAGTCCTTATCAATCGTTTGCGTCCGACGCGCTCAATTATTATTTTATTGATTTAAAGCGGTTGGAAAAGGACGGTTTGCTGACGGAAGAAGAAATCCGAAAAGTCGTTTGGAGCGACGATGCGCGCCGTATTGATTACGGGAAGTTATTCACCGAAAAAATATCCTTGCTCCGTAAAGCGTTTTCGCGGTTTGATTGCGCGGGCGCGGAGTTTCAAAGCTTTTTAAAAGCGGGCGTTTACGACGATTTTGCTTTGTTTATGTCGCTGAAAGTGCGCTTTGCATACGCGAACTGGGAAGAATGGGACGAGCCTTTGAAAAATGCGGACGCGTCGGCTTTATCGGCGCATAAAAAGGAATACGCGGAAGAAATTGCGTTTTGGCAATTTACCCAATTTATCTTTTTAAAACAGTGGCGTGATTTGCGGGCGTACGCGCAAGAAAAAGGCGTGGAAATGATGGGCGATATGCCTATTTACGTGTCGTACGATAGCGTGGAAACGTGGAAATACCGCGAAAAACTGTTTATGACGGACGACGAGGGGAACGTATCGTTGCGCGCGGGCGTACCCCCCGACGCCTTTTCGGACGACGGTCAGTTTTGGGGAAATCCCGTGTACGATTGGAAAAAGATGAAAAAGGACGGCTACCGTTGGTGGAAAAACCGTATCCGTTACGCGTTTTCGTTATTCGATATCGTGCGGATAGACCATTTTCGCGCGTTCGACAGATTTTTTGCAATACCCGCCGACGCGGAAACGGCGAAGGAAGGGGAATGGTTGGACGGACCGAAATCGGCGTTGTTTGCCGATATGAAAGATTACAAAATCGTGGCGGAAGATTTGGGGATTATCGACGCGGGCGTTAGAAAGTTGATGAAAGACACGGGATACGCGGGAATGAAAGTGTTTTCTTTCGCGTTTGACGACGACCCCGAAAACGAATATTTGCCGATATATTACGACGAAAATTGCGTGGCGTACACGGGTACGCACGACAACGATACGTTGCGTTCGTTTCTGGAAAAGCTGGATAAAAAATCCCGTAAAGCGTTTACCAAAGAAACGGAAAAGCAGTGTTTGGCGCTGGACGTGCCGTATATTCGGGAAACGATTGAAGAAGAATGTGAAAGCGTGGTGCGATTGCTGTTCGCCTCGAAAGCGGATAGAGTAATCGTGCCGATGCAAGACGTTTTGTGTATTGGGGAAGAGGGTAGATTAAACGCGCCGTCCACCGTTTCCAATTTAAATTGGACGTTCCGTTTCTTGGAAAAAGATTTAAAACGGCGCAAAGCGGCTTGGCTGAAAGAGATGGCGGAAGAATACGACAGATAAATATAGCAAAACAAGGAAAAACTTATCCGATAAAACGGGTAAGTTTTTTTTCGTGGCGCGAATAAAAAAAGCGCGGATACGGAAAACTAAAAGAAATGATTGTTTGCGCTTGGCGCAAGCGAAAGGAGAGTGTAAAAATGAAAAAGATTTTGAAAGGCGTATGTGGCGTACTTGCTTTAACGACGGCGTTTGGGCTTGTGGCTTGTAAAAAAAATACGGACGGCGGTACGAAAATCACCGTTTGGGTGTCGGAAGCGGACCGAGCGTTTGCAACGCAAGTGGCAAACGAATTTAAAGCAAATAATCCCGATAAACAGTATAATATCGTGATTGATATTCAAGGGGAAAACGACGTGGCAACCCGCGTTTTAAACGACGTGGAAAATGCCGCCGACGTGTTTTCTTGTTTAAACGACCAATTATCCAAACTGATTAACGGCGACGCATTGGCGCGGATTGCGGGGGATAGATTGGAACGGGTGAAAAGCGTAAACTCTGCCGACGCGATAGATTCCGTAACGCTTACGGTAGGCGGAACGGAAAGCGTTTTCGGTATGCCTTATACGGACAACACCTTTTTCTTATATTACGATAAATCGGTGTTTTCCGAAACGGACGTACAAAGTATGGACGGCATTTTAGCTAAGTGTAGCGCGACGAAAAAGTTTGCCTATCCAATGACGGACGGGTGGTATAGCACGGCGTTTTATTTCGGTAAAAATTTAGGGTACGAAGTAACGTACAACGATAATCTTGCGGAAACGAGCATTACGTGTGATTTCGATAACGAAACGGGCGT
Organism: Candidatus Scatosoma sp.; assembly: GCA_045577595.1. Classification (GTDB taxonomy): domain Bacteria; phylum Bacillota; class Clostridia; order Christensenellales; family Borkfalkiaceae; genus Scatosoma. The sequence goes on along the minus strand of JAZNIR010000171.1, from coordinate 3,471 downwards.
GGCGGTAACGAAAGCAATGTGGGCGTTGGTGCGGGATAACCGCGTGAAAGCGGACGCAAACGATTCGAAAATAACGGCTGGTTTTAACGACGGTTCTATCGTGGCTGCCGTTTCGGGAATTTGGAATAAAACGGCGATACAAAGTTATTTGGGCGAAAATTTTGCGGCGACGAAGTTGCCCACCTACACGTTAAACGACGGGGAGGCGACGGAAGAACAGGTGCAACTCGTTTCCTTTGCCGGTTATAAATTGATGGGGGTAAACAATTACTCGAAGAATAAGACGGCGGCGATGGATTTTGCGGAATTCTATACCAACCGCGAAAACCAAATTAAACATTTCGAACAACGCGGGTTCGTGCCGACGGACGAAACGGCGCGCCAAGACGAACGGGTGCAATCGGATATTTGCGCGAAAGCGATTACGGCGCAATTAAATTATACGAACACACAAAAGGGCGTGCCGTCCACTCTTTGGATACCGATGGAGGGTTTAGGCTCGGCAATGGTTTCGGGCGCAAACAGCGGTAATTTCGATTTAACGGCGCAACTTCGCGCTTGCGTAACGGCGATTGAAACGGTTACGAAACGGACGGACGAAAATCAATAACGGCGTTTTAGGTAAAGAATAAAAAGGGGGCGCGTATGCAAGAAAATAAAACGGAAAAATCGGTAAGAACGAACGCTTTTAAAGAGTTGGGATTAGCGTTTCAAAAAGGTTCGGTTTATACGCGCCTTTCCTTTTTAATTATGGGCTTTGGGCAAATTGCGCGCGGGCAAATCGTCAAGGGCGTATTATACGCGCTCGTGCAAGCGCTGTTTGCCTTGTTTATGATTTTTTTCGGCGGGGGATATATCGCGCATTTGTTTTCGGGGAATCTCGGCACGCGGTTGTCGGGGGAAGTTTGGAACGAAAACTTGCAAATCTTTGAAAAGGTACGCGGGCATAACAGCTTTTTAATCTTGTTGTACGGCGTTATGAGTATCGTGCTTGCGATACTGTTCGTGGCGATTTGGCTTGCCAACGTGCGCGGAAACTATCATAATGACCAAAGAATTAAAAACGGGGAAAAACTGCGTACGATAAAAGAAGATTTCGACTATTTTTTAAACGAGAAATTCCATATTCCCTTGCTCGTTTTACCGTTTGCGGGATTGCTGATTTTTACGGTTATGCCGTTGATTTTTATGGTGTTAATCGCCTTTACCAATTACGATTACGCGCATATGCCACCGGGAAAACTGTTCGATTGGGTGGGGATAGCCAATTTCAAAACGTTGTTTTCGCTTACGGGTGGAAAATCGGGCTTTGCGCTCGTGTTTTTGCGGGTGCTCGTTTGGACGTTCGTATGGGCGTTTTTCGCAACGTTTACCAATTATTTTTTAGGGCTTATAATTGCTTTGCTCATCAATAAAAAAGGGATTAAATTAAAAGCGCTTTGGCGGACGCTGTTCGTGATTGCAATCGCCGTTCCGCAATTCGTAACCTTGCTTTTGATGCAAAAAATACTCGACGCGGACGGGATTTTAAATAAACTTCTCGGTACGAATATACTATGGCTTACCGACCAAACGCATTTTGCGCTTTTGCCCCGCGTAATGATAATTCTCGTAAATATTTGGATTGGCGTGCCGTACACGCTGTTGATGTGTTCGGGGATTTTGATGAATATTCCCACCGATTATTACGAGGCGGCGCGTATCGACGGGGCTTCGCCCGTACGCATATTTTTCAATATAACGATGCCGTATATGATGTACGTTACCACCCCGTATTTGATTACGCAATTCGTCGGCAATATCAATAATTTTAACGTGATATGGCTGTTGACGGGCGGTGGGCCTGTGGATAATCTCTACTACGGGGGCGGGACGAAAGCGCAATCCACCGATTTGTTGGTTACGTGGCTGTACCGTTTGACTACCGACCAAAATCCCCGTTATAACGTGGCGTCGGTGATTGGTATCGTCATATTCGTTATCAGCGCGGTGATGGCGCTTATCACCTACAATCGCAGTTCGTCGAAACGGGAGGGGGATTTTTCGTGATAAATCAAAGAGCATTAAAAACGTTTGGAAAAATTCGACGCGGAGCGGGGAATTTAATCGTGTACGCGTTGCTAATTACGCTTGGCGTGCTGTGGGTGTTGCCTATCGTTTATTTGGTGTACACGGCGTTCCGCGAAACGCCGTCGACGGGGATTATCAATACGCTCGTGCCCGAAAATCTCAAGCTCGGGTTTGGGAATTTTACGCGACTTTTTCAAGATACGATGTTTTTACAGTGGCTTGGGAATACGCTGTTGGTGGCGGTAAGTTCGTGCGCGCTGTCCACGCTGTTTATTTTAATGGTAAGCTACGCGTTGTCCCGCTTGCGGTTTAAAATGCGTTCGCCGATTATAAACGTGTTGCTCGTCTTGGGTATGTTTCCTGGATTTATGAGTATGATAGCCGTATATTTTATATTAAAAGCAATGGATTTAACCAATTCTTTACTCGCTTTGATTTTAGTATATTCGGGGAGCGCGGCGCTGTCGTATTATATATGCAAAGGCTTTTTCGACACCGTTCCTCGCGCGATGGAAGAAGCGGCAATTTTGGACGGGGCAAGCCAACCTATGGTGTTTTGGTTAATCGTACTCCCGCTTGCCAAGCCGATTATCGTGTACACGGTGCTTACGTCGTTTATTTCCCCGTGGTGCGATTTCATCTTCGTCAATACGATTATCAGCGATAGGGAACTGTACACCGTTTCGCTGGGGCTATATAAAATGATTAACGCGGAAAAAAACAGTTTCAACGAAAATTTCACCGTGTTTTGCGCGGGCGCGTTCGTGGTGGGCGGAATTATCGTAACGCTGTTTATGAGTATGCAACGCTATTACGTGGAAGGGGTAACGAGCGGAGCGGTTAAGGGATAAAATATCTACGCTAAAAAGTCGTCGTTAAGGGAACTTGCGACGGCTTTTTTACGCTATTTTTTATATCGTAATATTAAGGGTAAAAATGCTTGTGAAAGAATACCAAATTATCGTGAAAGAATTTCCATTGTTAATTTTAAAAGTTATGGTATAATAAATGAAACAATGGCATAAAAGGAGAAATAGTATTATGAAAATGCCCGTATTAGATAAAAATTTCTATCCTATGATTAAAGCGTTAAACGATTTTGACGCGACGGTGAAAGCAAGTGGAAAGTCGGTGAAAGTAACGCTCGTTGCCGAAAGAAGTGGCGGTTATAATTACGTGTACAGCTACGACGCGTTGAAAGACGGCGTAAACGACGCGCTCAATTTTCGCGTGGCGGAACGTTTGGCGAAAACGATTTTGTGGGTTGTAGGCGGTTTTAAAATTTCCGTTGCGGGAAGCAAATCCGTTTACGAATATTTGAAAAAAGCGTACACGATGGAAGGGCTTCGCGCTTTCGACGTGGAATTTATGAGCGGGGTTTACGAAAGACCTTTCGAAGTA
>JAZNIR010000170.1:0-16694 GCA_045577595.1 Candidatus Scatosoma sp. | reverse complement strand
GATAGAGCTGGAAGACGAGCGGTTTACGACGATGCAGGCGCGCGAAACGCAAATACAAGGCGGTGTAAAACGCGGGGATAGGAAAAAGACGGTGGATTCGATTGCCGCGTCGTATATATTGGAAAGCTATTTAAGCCGTATGAAAAAACAACAAGGAGCAAAAAACACTATGAGCGAAAAAGAAGAATTGTACGAAGACGAAGAAGAACGCATTATCGAATTGGAAGACGAAGACGGAAACAGCGAGAAATTCTTGCATATCGGCACGATTGAATATAAGGGAGAATGGTATTGTTTCTTCCAAAAAGCCGAACCGGAAACGGAAGAAGAAGAGGACGAAGTGGTGATGTTCCGCCTTGCGGGCGAGGGGGAAGACAGACAACTGCTCGCTTTGGAAGACGAACAGCTTATGGACGAAGTGTTTGCGGAATTTTGCCATCAGTACGAAGATTTCGAAGACGCCGACGAAGCAATGGAATTGGACGGCTACGAAAATTAAACAAGCAATATATAAAAAAGCTACGGCGTGAAGTTGCGCCGTAGTTTTTTTTTTAGTTTTATCAAAAATTCCGTCCAATATAGGTTAAACGCTTGACAAAACGGGGGGGGGGTATGATATACTTAAAATAGAGTTTATTTTTGGAGGATAACATAATGAAACGGAAAGGATTATTATTGGCGACTTTGGCTTGCTTGGCAACGGCGTGTTTCGTTGGTTGTGGGCAAAGTAGCGGTGGAGTACCTGCGGGTACGCCCGTGCTTAAAGACGGGGAAGTGTACGTATACGACGAAAAGGGCGAGCGCGTTGAACAAGACGAAACGTTTGTACAAATCGGCGAAAACGTGTATTACGTAATCGAAAACGTGCCCGTTAAAGACGGTTATAAAGTAATTGATAACCGCGTGTATTATTTTGACGAAAACGGCGTTCGTGGTAACGACGGAAGTGAAAGCGGACACGAATTTAGCGACGACGGGTATATGACGGGCGAGTTTGTGGAATTGAATATCGACGGGGAAGATTATTTCATCGTGGACGATACGGCGTATATCGGAAAGGAAGTTTCGGGCATCGTGTACGAATCGGATAGCGATTACATAACGGACAATAATATTTTATTGACTAGCGTAGTTTGTAAAGCGACGGTTGCGGGGCATACTTTTACCGCAATGACGGACGAAAACGGCGCATTTCTTTTCGAAGGGAAATTGCCGACGACGACGGTTGTTTTTACGTTTGAACTCGACGGATATTTTATGGCTACGGCAACCGTTGACTGTTCGCAAGACGGCTTGATTACTATCGTGTTGGATAGAAGCGTTTCCAATACGTTGACGGGGCGTATCGTGGCGGCGGACGACGACGTAAATATTTCTAATAACGCGCCTTTGAGCGACGCGAATATTACGCTTACAAGAACGAGCAGTACCAACGTATGGAATTATGAAACGACGAGCGATGCAAGCGGTTATTACACGTTTGAGGGTTTGACGGCGGGAATTTACACGTTGACGGTGGAAAAAGAAGGTTGTTTGCCGATTTCGCAAATTGTGCAAGTGCGCCACAACGAAACGACCATTCAAAACTTTACGTTGGAAATCATACCCCAAGTGGAAGACGAAAGCGGGGATGTAGTCGTAAACGGTTTTGCATCGGGTACGATTAAGGATGCAAGAACGGGATACGTAATCAGCGTGGGATTAACGGTGTATATCCGCGAGGGTATCAACAATATTTTAGGCGAACCGATTTGCTCTGTAAAAACGGACGCAAACGGGGTGTTTACTACCCCCGAATTGCCTGCGGGCAACTATACGGCGTACGTAGTGGATGAAAGAACGACGGAAGAATTGCCGAACGGTAATGAAGATTGCCGTTACGGCTCGCAAACGATTGCTTTGAAAATATTGCCGAATAAAACGATTAGCGGGCAAGACGCAACCATTTCCAACAACGAAGGCGTTTCGGGCTCGGGTGTTCGCGTGGTGCTCACGTGGGGTTCGACGCCTAGCGATTTGGATTCGCATTTGTTAATCAACGACGGGGCTGGACACGTATATTACAGTAATAAATCTTACGGAAATTGTACGTTGGACGTAGACGATAGGGACGGAAATGGACCGGAAACGATTACGATTAAAGAAGTACAAGCGAATAAATACGAATACTACGTGTATAATTTTTCGAAGTCGGGAACGTTTTATAATGCGAACGCAACGGTAAAAGTGTACTTCGGTTTGCAACTTGCGTATACGTTCAACGCACCGCAAGGCAGTGGATATTATTGGCATTTGTTTACGATTACTTCGACGGGTGATTTTATCGTACACAATACGACGGCGGATTCGGCAATGTAATCCATAAAAATTATAAAAGAAAAAGCTACGGCGTGAAGTTGCGCCGTAGTTTTTTTGTGTATTTTTTCGTCGTTACGATTGATAATATTCGTCGAATAAATCGTTAGGGGTGCATTCCAAAATATCGCATAACGATTTCAAGTTTTCAAATTTAATCGCGCTCGTTTGATTACTCACGAGTTTATTAAAGTTTTGATAGCTTAATCCTAATTGTATATAAAGCCAATATTTTGTTTTTCCTTTTGCCTTTAAAATATCTAAAATCCGTAATTTCATAAACACATCTCCGCATTAGATAATATATACATTATATATTATAAAAATACTTGACAAATAGACTTTTGCATTATATAATGTATACATAACATATTTTGACAATATGCGCGTGAGAACGAAAAAAGCCACGACGCGAAACGTTCGTCGTGGCTTTTGATACGTAAAAAATTAAATTTGGTGGAAACCTTGTCCGTACACTTCGTTGGCCTCGCAAACGATAACGAAAGCGTGTTCGTCCATCGTTTTCACCATCGTGCGTAGCCCAGCGATTTGGTTGCGTTTTACACAAGTAAACAGTACGCCGTGCGGTTGTTTAGAATACATACCTTGCCCTTGCATCAGCGTAACCCCACGCGGACTGTGGTGGACGAGATAATCGCCGATTTCTTCCGCTTTGTCGGTGATGATATAACAAAGTTTGCCTTTGTCTAAACCAAGTACAATCATATCGCTGACTTTCGCGCTAACAAAAATCAAAATCAAAGCGTAAAGCACGTTTTCTGGGTTACGCATTACGCACGCACCGAGTACGACCACTACGCCGTCGAAAAATGCTACGTGTGTGGCAATACTGCCCAAAGGCAGGATATGGTTGGTGATTCGTCCAAGTAGTTCCGTGCCACCGCTGGACGTTTCGTAGCGAATAAACAGCCCAATGCCTACGCCTTGTAAAATACCGCCGTACATACCCGCCAAAATGGGATTGTCGGTTAACGGTTTGATAAAGGTGAAAATTTCCGTACACAAACCTAGCGTTACGGTGGTGATTAAACAACGTAAAATAAATTTCCACCCCATCAGTTTAAAGCCAAACACCAAAATCGGGAAATTGATAACGACGATAAACACGCCGGCGGGAAGACCCGTCATAATGTTGATAAGGGACGCCGCACCGCTTACTCCCCCGCCGACAATGTTGTTGGGGATAAGGAAAATGCAAAGGCTGAGCGCGTAGCAAATACAGCCGATTACCATAAAGAAATAACGTTTACATTCTCGTAAAAAAACCTTGCCTTGTTTCATAAAAACACCTTGCTTTCGTGAAGTGATTTTATTATAGCACAAATTTTTTATTTTAGTGCGGTTTTTTTATGGGATATATGGCACAAATTAGAAAAAATATAGAATAATCGAAAAAAAGCGTATTTTTATGGAATCGAAAAGGGGGAATATAGAAAAACGCTCCGCCTTTTTAAGGGGAGCGTTTTAAAATTTATTTCTTTATTTTATCACCGTACTCGTCTACGTATCCCCAAAGAAAATCGGGAGTAATGTCTAATAGTTCGCAAAGAAAATCAATTTGTTCATAATTTAATTGGAATTTTCCGATTTCAAAACGAGCATAAGCGGGTTGGGTGATGCCCATTTGCTTGCCGACATATTCTTGTGTAAATCCTTTTAAATTACGCGCGTTTTTTAAGTTTTTTCCGATTTTTTCGCTTAACGTCATATATCTATATCTTCGGGGAAAAGGTTTTCCATTTTTAAATTCAAAATTTTAGCGATATAATAAACTTCCTTGTCGGTGGCAGAGCGGATTTGACCTTCTAACTTAGAATAACTCGTTGCGTTGATGTCTACGCCTTCCAACTGTAATTTTGCAATAAATTGCTTTTGGGAAAAACCGCGTTCTTTCCGCAATTTTTCCACTCGTTTTCCAATTACGTTGGCTGTTCCATATTCTTGTTTACGCGTTTTCATTGTATAACCTTTATTTCTTTTTTGGAATTATATCACATAAAACAATTGACATAATTCCGAAATGGAATTATAATGAATTATGTAAAAAAATTTTATAAATAAAGGGTGATATTATGGAATTTGATAATGAAAAACCGTTGCCCGAATACGGTTGGGAATGGGATATATATGTAAAGTTGCAAGACTTTTTTTGCGAATACCATAAAGGGAAGTACGTGCGCTGTTATAAGGAAAAATACAGCAAACATTATATGGATTATAATTGTTTGCTCGTTTTATTTAAAAATCCCGAATGGAAACGGTATTTTCTTCCAAAAAACGCCGATTATTTTACCGAACAAAGTTTAATAAAAGCGTTTAAATGGGTGTACGTGCGTATATTTACGCCAAACGGGGAATTGGTGAGTAGCGTTTTGGCAAACGAAATGAAAGAAAAAACGCGCTTACAAGATAAAAAAGGGGATAATCCGTTTGCAACGCTCGCCTCGCAAGCCGTAGAAAATTTTTTAAATTCTTCGGATAATATGGATAATTAAAGATATTTTGCGAAGATTTTTAAAAAAGAAACGTGGGCGGTGGAAATTTATTAAAAATCGTTAAAAAATAGTAAAAATTGGCGTAAAATAGCTTGCTTTTGCTTGCCCTTTGTGGTAAAATTATATAGCTAAAAATTCACACTCGCTTATTGTGCGTAATCCGTGTCCGTAAAATCTTTTAATGCGGATAATGTTACGAGCCTACACAAGGCGGGGAGGTTAAACGGAGGTTTTGAATTATGGCAGTTATTACTATGAAACAGCTTTTGGAAGCTGGCGTACACTTTGGGCACCAAACGAGAAAATGGAACCCTAAAATGAAGAAGTATATCTTCGCGGCAAGAAACGATATTCACATTATCGACTTGCAAGTTACCGCAAACTTGATTGAAGAAGCGTATTCGTTCGTTTGCGAAAGCGTTAAGGAAGGCAAAACCGTCCTTTTCGTAGGCACGAAAAAACAAGCGCAAGAAGTAATCAAGGAAGAAGCGGAAAGATGCGGACAATACTACGTAAATTCCCGTTGGCTTGGCGGTTGCCTTACCAATTTCAAGACGATGAGAAGTCGTGTGGAAAGATTGGAAAAATTGGAAGCAATGGAAGCAAACGGCGATTTCGAAGCGTTGCCTAAAAAAGAAGTTATGCTCTTAAAGAAAGAAATGGGCAAGTTGCAAGCAAATCTTGGCGGTATTAAAACGATGAAAGCAATGCCTGGCGTTATGTTCGTCGTTGACCCCCACAACGAAGATATCGCGATTGCCGAAGCAAAGAAACTCGGCATTAAAATCGTGGCTATCACCGACACCAATTGCGACCCCGACCAAATCGACTACGTTATTCCCGGAAACGACGACGCTATCCGCGCGATTAAGTTGATTTCGTCCGTGATTGCAAACGCTGTTATCGAAGCAAATCAAGGGGAAGAAGCGCTTGTTGCTATGAATGAAGAAGCGGAAGAAACGACGGAAGAAGTTGCGCCCGCATCTATGGAAGAAGTTGTAGCAAACGCAGAAGAAAACGCGTAACCTATTATCGGGCGCGTAACACAAAAAATATTAGTTGAATATAAGGAGAATACAATTATGGCATTTACTGCAAAAGACGTAATGGCGCTCCGCGAAAAGACGGGCGCAGGCGTTATGGACTGCAAAAAAGCTTTGACGGACGCTGACGGCGATATGACCAAAGCAGCGGATTTATTGAGAGAAAGAGGGATTGCGAAAGCGGAAAAGAAAGCGTCCCGTATTGCGGCGGAAGGTATCGTTGCGTGCTATATCGACGGCAAAATCGGCGTTTTGGTAGAACTCAACTGCGAATCCGACTTCGTTGCAAAAAACCCGCAATTCTCGGAAATTGCTACGGAAGTTTCCAAAGTTATCGTAAAGGATAACCCCGCTGACGTAGACGCGTTGTTGGCTTGCGCTTGCGCAAACGGCACGGTGGAAGAATATTTGAAAGGCAAAATCGCCGTTATTGGTGAAAAGATTGCCGTAAGAAGATTCGTAAGATACGAAACGAACGGTTTCTTAAAGAGCTATATCCATCTTGGCGGTAAGCTTGGCGTTATGCTCGACGTGGCTGGCGAAGCAACGGCGGAAGCAGTGGAAGTAGCGCACGACGTTACGTTGCAAATCGCGTTTACGAAACCCGCTTACCTTTCGAGAGAAGAAGTTTCCGCTGACACGTTGGAAAAAGAAAAGACGGTGCTTAAACAACAAGCAATGAACGAAGGCAAACCCGAAGCGATTGCGGAAAAAATGGTTATGGGTAGAATTAAGAAATTCTACGAAGAAAACTGCCTTTTGGAACAAGCGTTCATTAAGGACGATTCCAAGAAAATTTGCGACCTTTTGAAAGCGGGCAACGTTTCTATCAACAAGTTTGCGTTCTACGTAATGGGCGAAGGACTTGAAAAGAAGAGCGAAGACCTTGGCGACGAAGTTGCAAAACAAGTTGCGGCTATGCAAAAATAATCAAACGATAAAGAAACAGACACCCCAGCGGGTGTCTGTTTTTTTGTGTGTATTCGTTATTTTCAAAGGGGTATGTATGCGATTATTCGTCTTTTAACGTTTCCGCAAGTACGGGGCGAATTGTTTGCGCCATACGGTAAAAACCCAAATCGTTGGGGTGGCAATTATCCACCGTGCAAGCGTCCCTATCGTCCGTGCCGAACAGCGTTTCGCCGTCGATAAACCAAACCTTTTTATCGCCACGCGTTTTCGCCGTTTCGTAGGTGTTTTGAATTACTTGTCGACGGGCGGGGCAATTCGGGTCTTTATCCCAATCGGGGCGGGAAATAAATACAATCGGCGCGTTGGGATTTTTTGCGCGCACCGTTTCGTATAACGGTAAATGCGTGCTTTGTAAATAGGGGGTGTTTGGCGCGTTGTGGTCGTAATCGAGCACGTACACGTCCGCGTGCATATTCGCCAAATATTCGCACATCGTCGGTTCGGCTTTGCCGTTGCCCGAAAAGCCGAGATTGATAAAATCAAAACCCAACCAACGGGAAAGGTGCGATTCATAGTCGTTGCCCGCGTGCGACGCGCAACCGCCTTGCGTAATCGACGAGCCGTAAAACACCACTTTTTTCGCGCAAGGATAGGGAGCAGGAGCTTGTATTGCGTAGCCTTCTTTCGTGCCGATAAACAGGTGTTTTACGCCGTTATATAAAGGAAAATACAGTTCGTATTCTTTTACGTCGTTGTAGGGCGAGAAATAAATGCCTTCGACGGCAGATAAGGGGTTGCCCGTGTTTACGATATTCGTGGCGACGTTGGAGAAGCGAAATACGTATTTCCCGTTTTGGTATAAAGAAAATCCGTGCGAGCCGTTAATCGGCATATGCGACATAACACAGCCCGACGGCACGACGGCTTTTACGGCAACGTAGGGGGAATCGGTGATAAAGCGAATACGTCCGCCCGCCGTGTGCGTGGATAAACCGCGTACGCCGTCGCTAACTTGGCTTGCGATTTCGTCGGGCATACGCGCGTAACGTTCCGCTATTTCGTAGTAAGATACGCCGTGTAACGAAAAGGGCCTATCAAGGGCGTTTTTCCAAACGACGTCTTTTTCTTGTATGGCGTTGAGCGCAAAATTTTTGTCAATTTGAGCGATATCCATAAACGTTTTTCCTTTTGTGATATTTTAGCCGATTAAGGCAGGGATAACGAGTGTGGCGATAACGAGCGCGCCGAGCGCGATTCTGTACCAGCCGAAAATTTTGAAATCGTGTTTTTTAACGAAGTTCATTAAGAATTTAATCGCGAGCATAGACACGGCGAACGCTACGAACGCGCCGATAAGTAAATAGCCGAGTTCCGCGCCCGTAAAACCGCCGTAATCCAAGAAGAATTTTAAAAGTTTTACGGCGCTTGCGCCCGCCATCACGGGGATTGCCAAAAAGAAAGTAAATTCCGCGCCTGCGGGGCGGGCTACGCCGATAAGAAGAGCGCCTAAAATGGTTGCGCCCGAACGGGAAGTGCCAGGGATAAGCGAAAGGACTTGAAACGCGCCGATAATCAAGGCGTGTTTATAGGTGATGTCCGCCGTTGTTTTTAAAGGCAATTCTTTGCGTTTGTTTACGTTTTCAATCAGAATAAACGCTACGCCGTAGACGATAAGCATTAAAGAAATTACGAGCGGGGTGTGGAGATACGTTTCCAATAAGTCGTCGAAAAGAATACCGATAACGCCTGCGGGCAAACACGCGACGAGCACTTTCCCCCAAAGATTTAAAACGCCCTTATCCGTTACGATTTTGCTCCCGCCGTTATTTTCTTCTTGGCGGACTTTTTTCCACGGAAAAAGCTTTTTCCAAAACAGACATACGACGGCGAGAATAGCGCCAAGCTGTATGACGACGAAAAACATTTCTTTAAATTCTTCGCGTAATTGCAAGGTAAATATCTCGTCGACGAGTAGCATATGCCCCGTACTGGATACGGGCAACCATTCGGTAAGCCCTTCGACGATGCCGAGAAAAATTACTTTTAAAATTTCGAGAAATTCCATTAGGATTGCTCCTTTTTTGATATGAATTTATTATACCACAAGGGGCGGAAAAAGTCTATCGTTTGATAGAAAAAAACGCGCAATAACAGAAAATATGCGCAAAAGTATAGAAATATGATAAAAAGTAAAAAAAATTTTTATAGAAACCTTGCAATTAGCGAAAAATTGTGGTATAATAAGCATATATCGTAAAAAAAGGGGCGATTTTGCGGTTTTTTGGCGGTATAAATAATATGGAGGGGAAAAAGATGAGTCAAGGAACTGTAAAATGGTTCAATGCGGAGAAAGGGTACGGATTTATCGCCAACGACGAAGGTGGCGACGACGTATTCGTACATTTTTCGGCGATTGTGATGGACGGGTACAGACGGTTGAAAGAAGGGCAAAAAGTGTCGTTTGAAACCGAACCCGACCCGAAAAACGTTGAAAAACTTCGCGCTGTTAACGTTTGTGTATTGTAAGGGGTAAGACAGGAATCAAAAAAATGGAAAAGAGTTCGTAGAAAAAACCGTGCCGAGTGAAAGTGGGTACGGCTTTTTTGATTTTTTCACATTCGTTTGCTGGAACGATTGACAAACGCGCGAAAGTCGTGTATAATCATAATATACGCGTGTGAAATTTTGCGCGTAGCATAGGAGAGATAGAGAATGGAAAAAATGCAAGTTATGGAGAACTTCAAGCGGATTTTCGGCTCGGAAGCCACCGATTTATTTACGGCGGCGGGGCGCATTAACGTAATTGGCGAACATATTGATTATTGCGGGGGAAAAGTGTTTCCCGCAGCGCTCAATTTGCGTTGTAACGTGTACGCGAGAAAGACGGGCGGAAAAAAGGTGCGTATGGCGTTTACGGGGATTGACGGAATCGTGGAACTCGATACGGATAAATTAAACGATTACCGCCATTTACCGATTGGCAATTATCAAGCGGGCGTAGCCTATTTCTTGCAGGAAAAGGGCGTGGATATCGTCGGTTGTGATTTGTATTACGATTGCACCGTGCCGTTTGGCAGTGGGCTTTCTTCGTCGGCGGCAATCGAAGTGGCGACGGCGGTTACTTTTTGCGAATACGCGGGCGTGCCGTACGATAAAGTGGAGCTGGCGCTCCTTTCGCAAAAAGCGGAAAATCAATACGCGGGCGTAAACTGTGGCATTATGGACCAATTCGCGTCGGCTATGGGTAAGAAAGACCACGCGGTTTTATTGGATTGTTCGACGCTTGCATACGAATACGTGCCTTTAAAGCTTGGCGAATATTGCCTTGTGGTGGCAAACTGCAACAAACCGCACAATCTCGTGGAAAGCAAGTACAACGTACGCCGTCAAGAAGTGGAAACGGCGCTTAAAATTATTCAACAAGTAAAAAAGGTGGACTGTTTGGCGCAGTTAACCCCGAAAGATTTTGCGGAAGTGAAATATTTATTATCAGGCGTAGTGGCAAAACGCGCCGAACACGTCGTAATGGAATGCGACAGAGTACATAAAGCGGTGGAAGCGTTGAAAGCAGGGGATTTGGAAGAACTCGGCGCGCTGTTAAACGAGAGCCATTATTCTTTGCGCGATTTGTACGAAGTTACGGGCGTAGAGCTCGACACCCTTTCCGCGCTCGCGAGAAAGGAAGAAGATTGTTTGGGTTCGCGTATGATTGGCGCGGGATTCGGCGGTTGTACGATTTCGATTGTGAAAAAGACGGCAGTGGACGGCTTTATCCGTCGCGTGAGCAAAGCGTATTTCGAAACGATTGGATATAAGGCAAGCTTTTACGAAACGTCGATTGAAGACGGCATAACGGTTAGCAAGCTTTAATATAAGTGTTTGTAAATTAAAAAGGAGCAAACCTATAAGATTTGCTCCTTTTATAACGCTTTTAAAAAGCCTTTGGCAAGTTTAATCAGCCTTTTTTCTTGGTTGTCTTGCGGGTTGCATACGCAGTGCAAAAGCAATTTTTGCAACAGTTTTCCTAAAAATTGAGCGGGCAAACCTGCGTTTAACAGGTCGTTTCCGTTCACCGCCAATTCTTTTAAAGAAATCGGCGCGCGTTCCGCTTTTAATTTGTCGAGTAACGCTTGCCATTTGATAAGCGTGGGCGCAGTGGAAAAATCGTCGGTGCACGCCGAGAAATCCGCTTGTTTTAACGCCATCAAATCTTGTAAAATGGAATACCGTTCGACGAAAAAACGACGTAGTTTGTTTTCGCCCGTTTTGCAATCGAAATCGTACATATGCAAGGAAACGAGCTGTTTCGTTTTCTCCACCGTGCGCGTAGGCGCTTTTAAACGGCGTAAAATTGCACTAGCGAGCGCGCTCCCTTCTTCGGGGTGGGCGTACGAATTGCCGTCCCGCAAAAAGCAAGCGGGTTTGCCTACGTCGTGCAACAACGCGGAAAGCCGTACTTCTTTCTTTGCGTACGCGCACGCGCGGATAGAGTGCTCTAATACGTCGTATTTATGGAAATCGGGGCGTTGTCGCATATCTCTGCCGAGCGTTAATTCAGGCAAAATCTCGTCGAGTACGCGCGTCGTATCCAACACTTTTAAGCCTTGATACACGCCGTTTGTATTCCCGTATTTTTCGTCCGCCGTTAAAATGGCGCAAAGCTCGGAAAAAATCCGTTCGGGGACGATATCACGAATGAGCTTGGCGTTTTTCGTTGCGCCCCTTTCACATTCGTTATCGGGCGAAAAGCCGAGTTGCGCGGTTTGGCGGGCAAGGCGCATTAGGCGCAGTCCGTCTTCGCCAAACACCTTATCGGCGGGCGCGACGGTGGAAAGCCGTTTTTCTTTAATTGCCTGTATGCCGTCCAGCGGGTCGACGAACGCGTCGTTTTGGACGTCGTAATATACGGCGTTGGCGGTAAAATCCCGCCGTTTCGCGTCCAGCGTAATATCGTCCGTGAAAAAGATTTCGACGGGGGTATGTACCCCGCGAACGTATTTATCCGAACGGAAACGGGTGTATTCGTAATCCGCGCCCGTTTGCCCGTCGGTCAGTTTTACCGTACCCGTATTTTTGTAGACGGCTTGGACGATAAATCCCGTTTGCATAGCGATTTTCGTAAATTCGTCGACGTCTATCGGCGCGCATAAATCGAAATCGTAACCGCCTTTTGCCAACCGTCCCGCCAAAAAATCGCGTACGCTACCGCCCACCACGTACAAGGGCGCGGGGCAGTTTTTGGCAAGATTTATCAAATTTTGCGGTAATATCGAGCGCATAAAGGCAACCTTTTAAAAATTTTTTACAATTAAAGTATATCAAATTGAAAAATAAATTGCAATTCTTGTGAAAGTGTTATATAATATATTTAGAAAAAATTTTTTTAACGTGGAGAAAACTGCGCGGGGCGAACTTCGTCGCGAGCGGATAGGGGAACGGAAGATGACGAAGTACCATATTATATCCAATCCCGTAGCGGGAAAAACCAAGTCAGCTAAAAAGCTGGCAACCGTCGAGCGGGTGTTTACCGAGCGGGGCGTAGATTTTCAGACGCATCTTTCTACTTGCGAAGGGGACGCGACGAGAATAGCAAGAGAACTAACGGAAAACGGGGAGAAAGAAATTATCGCGCTCGGTGGGGACGGAACGTTGCACGAAGTACTTAACGGGCTTGCCGACCCGCAAAATTGCCGTTTGGGGTTAATTCCCGCCGGAACGGGCAACGACTTTGCAGAAAAGGCGGGGTTGTCGCTCAACGCGGAAGTTGCAAGTAAGTTTATTTTGGACAACCAGCCGAAAGCCACCGATTATTTGGAAGTAGGTGGCGTACGCTGTATGAACGTTGCGGGCGTAGGAATGGACGTGGACGTTTTGGAACGGTGCAAAAGGGGAAAAAGAAAGGGCAAGCTGAAATATCTTTTCAGTTTATTGCAAAGCTTATTTTCCTTTAAAGGTTGCGATATTGAAATCGTGGCGGACGGGATAAAGGAAAAACGCTCGGTGCTTATCGGTGCAACGTGTAACGGCGGACAATTCGGCGGGGGAATTCCGATTTGCCCCGTAGCGGACGTATCGGACGGGAAATTAGACGTGGTTATCGTCGATTGTATCGGCGGGAAATTTAAAATTATCAAGGCGTTTTTAAAGCTGATGAAAGGTAAAATTTTGGAATATCCCGCCACCAAACATTTCCTTTGCGAACGGGTGCAATTTTTGCCTGAAAAACCGTGCGCTATGCAACTCGACGGCGAGCTTTATAAAGATATAGCCTTTGACGTAACCTTGAAAAAAGGTTTGCAATTTTACAGATAAAAACCAATAGGTGAAAATATTTTATGATTTTAACGGGAACGTATAAAAAAATATTGGACGCGATGCCACAAGGGGTGTTCGTGTTTGACGATAAGCTACGCGTAAAATTTACGAACGTGGCGTTTCGGCGTTCCTTTGCGGATAACGTGAAACGGGCGGGGAGCTTGGCGCAAGTGCTTGGTTGTAACGAAACGGGCAAGTGCGGGGAAAGCTCTAAATGCGGATATTGCGCCTTTCATCGCGTAACGAAAACGGCGGTGGAAAGCCGTAGCGAGCGGACGGAAACGTTGCAAACGAGCGTCCGTCGTGGCGGGCGCACCGATAAAATTTCGATGCATATCCGTATTTTACCCGTCGACGATAAAGGCAAGCTGTTTCTCGGCTTGACGGAAGGGAGTTTTGAAACGGAAATCGAACGGGAAATGCTGTCGGCGCAACAACTGCAACAACGACTGTTGCCTGCGGGGAAAAGTATGGGTGGCGTGCCCTATTCGTATATGTATATACCTTGTTACGGCGTCGGTGGGGATTTGCCCGACGTGTACGAACTGAACGGACAAACGTACGGCGTGTTGGCGGACGTTTCGGGTAAGGGTATTTCGGCGGGTATGCTTTCCGCGTTCGTCAAAGCGGGTTTGGACAGACAACAACCCCGTTTGGATAAAGCGTTTACCCAGCTTAATCAAAAATTCAACGAATTAAATCAAGACGAGCGCTCGTATATTACGGTGGCGGGGGTGCGTATTGATAAAAACGCGGGTGTTTTGCGGTACGTTTCCGCTGGTCATAACGCGCCGATTTTGCTCAAAAACGGGCAAGGGATACACGAAATCGAATCGCCCGCACCGCCAATTTCCAACTGGATGCCCGATTACGTGTACGCGGAAAAGGAAATCGGCTTTGAAAAGGGGGATATTCTCGCGCTGGTTACCGACGGCGTAACCGAATGCGTCAACGGCAAAGGGGAGCAGTTCGGCATCGAACGTACGGAAAGCGTTTTGTTGCAATCGCGGAGCGCAGAAGATTTTATCGGGAAATTGAAATCGGCTTTGCACGTTTTTTGCGGTGGCAAATTCTCGGACGATATTACGGCGATTGCGTTCGATTTGTAATCGTTTTGAATTTATAAGTAGGTGGTAAGGAATTGAAAAAACGTCGGTTTACTTTAAAAACGTTGTGGAATAGCGTACTCAATCCGTCCAGTTGGGTAACGTTGCTTACGTACGCAACCACGCTGACGTTTTGCGCTTTGGCGATATTGTCCTTATGCACCGACGAGAAAGACGGGGCGGTGGCGTGTACGATTTACGCGTGCGCCCTTTTGCTTTTGGCGTATTCCGTGTATATGACGGTGAAACTTATCGTGAAATTACACGTGGCGATTGCGCGGGTGGCGGACAAATACGCCTTTACCCGCAATTTGCGTAAAAATTACGAATTCCGTACCATCTTCTTTGGCGCGACTTCCTTTTTGGCAAACGTAGCCTATACGATTTTTCTTGCATCAGTCGCTATGTATTCGCGGGCGTTTTGGTATTGGGTGTTGGCGGGATATTACGTATTGTTGACGTCTATGCGCGGGGGAATGTTGTTGGAAAACCGTAAAAACGAACGGCGTTTCGGCGGAAATCCCGAACGTTTGCAAAGGGAAAAGGTAAAAACGTATTATTCTTGCGGGATAATGCTGTTGGTGCTTACCATAGCGCTTGGAATCACGGTGTTTTTAATGGTGTTTGAAGGGAAACGCATTTCGTCGCCCAACTCCGCCATCGTCATTTTAGCAATCGTAACGGCGTACCGACTTTATACGGCGATTTTTCATCTCGTCGTGGCGAAAAAATACGACGATTTGGTGGTGCGTTCGGTGCGAAATATCAATTTTTCCACCGCGCTCGTATCCATACTCACTTTGCAAACGGCGGTGCTTGATAGATTTGCGGTGGGGGGATACAACGACCTTTTCAACGGTTTGACGGGGGTATGTGTGTGTTTGATTATCGTTTATATGGGGATTTATATGATTGTAAAATCGCGCAAAGTCTTAAAAACGGACGCGATAGACGTAGACGAAAACGAGCTAAGCGAATAGGCGAATAAATTTCCTTAAAAAAGATAAAAAACGGCGCAAAAACAGTTGACAAAAGAAAAAAATAAACTTATAATAAATAAGCGTTTAATGAACGAACGCGTTTTGCGCTGTGCAAGTGCAAACGGAAAACTGCATATTACGCACTGTTAGCTCAACTGGATAGAGCGTTGGTCTACGGAACCAAAGGCTAGGAGTTCGAACCTCTTACGGTGCACCAGTAAAGCGCCCACGGCAATACGTCGTGGGCGCTTTACTGGTGCATTGTGAAAGTAACTTGAACGACTATGAGTTCGGGCTGCGCATTTATGCCAGCCCTGCGCTTGCGCAGTAGCTCTTACGGTGCACCTACGTAACGAGAAAACCGCTCGTTAGGCATAAGCGGATTTATTCACAAAACTTTCACAATATTTTTCGCGCGTTTTTCCGTTAGTACGTGGAATACGGATAAAAAAAGGTTGACAAAATCGCTAAATAAGTATAAAATAGAAAAGGTTAAATATATATAGAATGCGAAATTGCGCGCAAACGCCCTTAAAAACGGATTTTTCCCCGTTAAAATAGGGGAATGGAGTGGGCGCGTCGCATTGGAAAAGCCGTGTAAACGGTTTGGGAGGCTTTATGAAAAAATCTGTTAAACGTATGCTTTGCGGAACGTTATCGCTGTTATGCGTTTCTACGCTCGGGTTGGAATCCGTTTTACGCGCGGGCGCGTACGCGGAAGTGTCGGACGGCAAAAACGCGACTTCTACCGCCTTAAAAAGCGGGGATTCGTTGGCTTTTGAAAACGTAAGCGGGCAATACGATACGTCGGCGCTCCGTCAAGAATATTTTAACGACGAAGTGCAAGAAAATCAAACGGCAACGTACGAACGGCGCACGGTTATCGTATCGCTGGACGGTGATTGTATGTTGGACGGCGCGAATAAAAACGGGAAAACGTACGCGGAATACGCGGACGGTTTTACGGGTAGCGTACAAGCGGGCAAAATCCGCGACGCGCAAGACGCCTTTTTATCCGAATTGAAAAAGGCGGGGATTTCGTACGAACTCGAACACCGCTACGACACCGTGTTAAACGGCGTGGCGATTGAAGTAAACACCAAACACGTATCGGCAATGAAAAAGATGTCGGGCGTGGATTCCGTCGTAATTGCAACGACGTATGCAGTGCCGGAAACGATTGACGCGTCCAGCATCACCAACGTAACCAGCGTATATAAAACGGGTATTTACGACAGTGAAGATTTTACAAAATACGGCGACGGAACGGGCGAAAACGGCGTGGATTACGGTGAAGGTACGGTTGTCGCTATTTTGGATACGGGGCTCGATTACACGCACGAAGCGTTTTTGAATATGCCCAAGCTCACCGAAGATTCGTGGACGAAAGGCGAAGTGGAAGAGCTGATGAAAAAAAATTTAACGGCGAAGAAGTCGGATCGTAGCCATGTCGTTCTGTGAGCCAAG
>JAZNIR010000169.1:0-6488 GCA_045577595.1 Candidatus Scatosoma sp. | reverse complement strand
CAACTCCTTGGCTCACAGAACGACATGGCTACGATCCGACTTGCCGCCTCTAACTTCCGTTCTCGTAAGGGTAGATTTCGTACCTTGTCTTTCGTTTGCAAGACGGGTTACGACTGCTTGATGAATCAAAGCTTCTTTGTATTCTACGCCGAATACGTTGTCGTTCAATTCGATTTCGCCAACTTCAGCGCCTTTCATATTCAATACTTTAATAGCCGCCATTTTACGTCACTCTCCTTATTTGCTCTTTACGCTGTCCGAAATGGTAACGATGCTACCTTTCGGTCCGGGGATAGCGCCTTTAATGAGAATCGCGTTTCTCGCCACGTCAACCTTAACGATTTCAAGGTTTTGAATGGTTACGTTCTCCACACCGTATTGACCAGCAAGGTGTTTGTTTTTAAACACTCTCGACGGCGAACTGATAGAGCCCATAGAACCGGGTTCTCTGTGTACGGGGCCGGTACCGTGCGTCATCTTCAATCTTTGTTGATTCCATCTCTTGATTACGCCCGTAAAACCGTGACCTTTCGTTACGCCTGCTACGTCAACCTTGTCCCCTGCCGCAAACACGTCAGCTTTCAGTTCCGCGCCGACAGCGTACGTTTCTGCGTTTGCCACTCTGATTTCTTTCAATACTTTGTGGGGTTTTACGCCCGCTTTCTTGAATTGACCGAGTTCGGGTTTGTTAAGCGCCTTTTCGCTGGTTTCGATAAAACCGAGTTTCAAAGCCGCATAACCGTCGTTTGCTACCGTCTTCACTTGAACGACGGGGCAAGGACCTGCTTCTACTACTGTTACGGGAATCATTTTCCCGTCTGCCGCAAAGATTTGAGTCATTCCAACTTTGCGTCCGATGATTGCTTTATTCATAGATAAAGTTCACTCCTTGTAAAAATTTTTTATTCTCGAATACCTTTAAAAGTATTTCTCGGTGATGTTGCGTTTGCCCGATTAAAGCTTAATTTTGATGTCCACACCTGCGGGCAAGTGAATGGAATCAAGCAATTTTGCATTGGGCGAATAGATGTCGATAATTCTCTTGTACGTTCTCATTTCGAATTGTTCGCGAGAATCTTTGTATTTGTGGGGCGAACGGAGAATCGTTACGATTTCTCTTTCCGTAGGAAGGGGAATAGGTCCGGAGATTTTCGCTCCGCCTTTCTTCATCGTTTCAACGATACGGCTTGCCGCTTCGTCAACGAGTTCGTGGTCGTATGCCGCCAACTTAATTCTAATCTTTTGAACTGCCATTTTTGTTACTCCTTTTTATACTAACATTTTTCTTACCGTGTCAACTTATCCGTGTGTATCGAGGTCGTCCGCAAAATAAAAACTCTCGTTTTTCACCCGAGCGTTTTCTTGCAAAGCCTCGGTTAGTCGCAGGAATCGAGTCCCACTTTTGTCAACGGAAATTATCTGTCAAGGGGCTTTTTCCTTGAAATTTCAGTAACTTCCCGCATCAACCCATACACTGCGTTTTAACACAGCCTAACTATAATACCAAATTTTTCAAGGTGTGTCAAGCGTTTGAACGAAATTTTTTTAAATTTTTTTATTTTTTTATTTTGCCTTGATTTCTTCGCCTTTTTCGTTTATTTCCAAACTTTACGACTTTTATACTTCCTTATTTATATATACGCGTACGCGCATATGTATCCGCACGCACGTAAGCAAAAAACGGAGCTTTTCGCCCCGTTTTTGATTTTTCAATCTTTTTATAACAATTCTTTAAACGAATAAATATACTCTTTCATTATTTATTCTTTATTTATTCTTTTCCTTAAATCTCGCTTTTGCACGAAGTTCACTGTCCAAAATACGCTTTCTAATACGGAGCGTTTTGGGCGTAACTTCCAAAAGTTCGTCGTCGGCAATAAATTCCAAACATTCTTCCAAGCTCATTTTCGACACGGGAATCAACGTCAACGCGTCGTCGCTAGACGAAGAACGGGTGTTGGTAAGGTGCTTGGTTTTGCAAACGTTTACGTTAATATCGTCGGCAAGATTGGTGTAGCCCACCACCATACCTTGATATACGGGCGTTCCAGGCGTAATAAACAAGTTCCCGCGCCCTTGCGCGTTAAAGAGTCCGTACGTAACCGCTTCCCCCGTTTCAAACGCGACAAGCGAGCCGGTGTTTCTACGTTGCATATCCCCTTTATACGGCTCGTATTCGAAGAATATGGTGTTCATAATCCCTTGCCCTTTGGTATCCGTCAAAAACTCGCTTTTATAACCGAACAACCCGCGCGACGGCACGATAAATTCCAAACGCATACGGTTTCCCACTGCGCTCATATGCGCAAGTTGCCCTTTGCGGTTGCCCATAGCGGAAAAGACGGGACCCGTCATATCTTCGGGCACGTCGGCGACGAAACGTTCCATCGGTTCGTGGCGCACGCCGTCGATTTCTTTATACAACACTTTCGGTGTGGAAACTTGGAACTCGTATCCCTCCCGACGCATCGTTTCAATCAAAATGGAAAGGTGCATTTCCCCACGTCCGCAAACGCGGAAACTGTCGGCAAATTCCGTATCGGAAACGCGCAACGAAACGTCGCGGAGCAATTCTTTATACAATCTGTCGCGCAGTTGTCGAGTGGTTACGAACTTCCCTTCCTTTCCCGCAAACGGACTGTCGTTCACGGAGAAAGTCATTTCCACCGTCGGGTCTTCGATTTTGACGAATTCCACAGGCTCTACCTTGCTCGGTTCGCAAACGGTGTCGCCAATGTTTAAACCGTCAATCCCCGAAAACACGACGATATCCCCCGCTTTTGCTTCCGCAACGGGTACGCGTTCCAACCCTTCGATTTGATAAAGATTGACGATTTTACAATTCGTCCGCACCTTGGGTTCGTTAAAATTACAAATGGACACGGGCTCGTTTGCGCGAATCACACCCCTTTCAATCCTACCAATACCGATACGCCCCACGAATTCGTTGTAATCAATACAAGAAACGAGCAGTTGTCCCGCGCCGTCCGTATCCATTTCCATAGGCGGAATCGTTTGCAAAATCGTATCGAAAAGCGGATTTAAATTCGGCTCTTGCGTATCGGGATTGAGCGACGAAGTGCCTTCCCGTCCGCAACAATACACGATAGGACTTTCCAACTGCTCGTCCGTCGCGTCCAAATCCATCATCAAAAGTTGCATTTCTTCCACGACTTCGGCAATACGCGCGTCCGGTCTGTCCACTTTATTGATAACGATAATCGTCTTTAAGCCAAGTGCCAATGCCTTTTGTATAACGAAACGGGTTTGTGGTAACGGCCCTTCCGCCGCGTCGACGAGAATAATCGCCCCGTTCACCATTTTTAAAACGCGTTCCACTTCCCCCGAGAAATCGGCGTGTCCCGGCGTGTCGATAATATTGATTTTTACGCCGTTATAATGCGCGGACGTATTTTTCGCCAAGATGGTGATACCACGTTCCTTTTCCA
Source organism: Candidatus Scatosoma sp. (assembly GCA_045577595.1). Taxonomy (GTDB): domain Bacteria; phylum Bacillota; class Clostridia; order Christensenellales; family Borkfalkiaceae; genus Scatosoma. The sequence goes on along the minus strand of JAZNIR010000169.1, from coordinate 3,039 downwards.
AATCCCCCGAATCCATTACGCGGTCTTGTACCTGCTGATTTTCGCGGAACACACCGCCTTGCGCCAACATTTCGTTGACGAGCGTCGTTTTGCCGTGGTCTACGTGCGCGATAATCGCCACGTTACGCAAATCGTTTCTAATCATACCAAACTCCTTTCTTCGCCGTAAAAACTTTTCAACTTTACTATTTTAATACTTTTTCAAAAAAATAACAAGAAAAAACGGGTACGCGTTTTAAATTTTTTACTAAAAAGTAAAAAAATACCGCGACTTTTCCCTATCAGTCGCGGTACGTCCCTTACAGCGGCTTAACCGCCTTGTTTTCATACGTGGTAAAACGAATGATATGTCCGTTGTCGTCTATCGGTTCGCTTTGATAAACACACTCGAAATTTTCCTTCTCGTCAAGGTTGGGAAAAAACACGTCCGCGCCCCCCACTTCGTCCACTTTCGTAACCAACGCGCGGTGGCAATAGGGCAACAATTCTTTATAAATCGCGCCGCCGCCGATTACGTATATATCTTCCTTTTCTCGCCGTTTCATCTCCGCTTTCAACGCGTCCATATCCCGAACCACGACGCATTCGTCGCATACATGCCCCCTTGTAAGCACGATATTCACCCGATTTTTAAGCGGTTTTCCATTCGGAAAAGAACGGAGTGTATTTCCGCCCATTACGACGGTGTGGCCAAGCGTAGTTTCGCGGAAAAATTTCATATCTTTGGGCAAAGAAAACATCATATCGTTGTTTTTCCCTATCCCCCAATTTTTGTCTGCGTGTACGATTGCGATTATCATATAGCCACCGGTATTTTTTTATCAAGCGTTTCGTATTCGTAATCCACAAGTTCAAAACTGTCCACCGTGAAATCGTAGAAATTTTTTATCGACGGGTCGACGATTAACTTCGGCGCTTTATGGCGGGGCTTTTCCAACACTTCTTTCACAAGCGGAATATGTCTATCGTAAATATGCGCGTCGGCAATCACGTGCACGAGCTCACCCGCTTTCAATCCCGACACTTGCGCCAACATAATCAAAAGCACGGCGTATTGCACCACGTTCCAATTATTCGCCGTCAACATATCGTTGGAGCGCTGATTGAGTATGCCGTTGAGCGTATCCCCCGACACGTTAAACGTCATAGAATACGCGCAAGGATATAAGTTCATTTCGTGCAAATCGGCAAAATTATAAATATTCGTCATAATCCGACGGCTTGCGGGATTGTTTTTCAAATCGAAAAGCACCCTATCCACTTGGTCGAATTCCCCTTCTTTATATTTGTGTTTTACGCCGAGTTGATAACCGTACGCTTTGCCAATCGAGCCGTTTTCGTCCGCCCAACTGTCCCAAATATGCGAATGCAAATCGTGAATATTATTGCTCTTTTTTTGCCAAATCCACAAAAGTTCGTCCACGCACGATTTGAAAGCGGTTCGACGAAGTGTTAAAATAGGAAATTCTTCTTGTAAATTATAACGGTTTACCAATCCGAATTTCTTAACGGTGTGCGCGGGCGCGCCGTCTTCCCACTTCGGACGCACGTCCAGCTCGGTGTCCCAATACCCGTTTTCCATAATATCTTGCATATTTTGCGCAAAAATTTCGTCTGCTCTGCTCATAATCGCACCGCCTTACAACGTTTATTTTGGATATTATACCATATTTTTTCATTTCCCGTCAACGATTACGCGGAATAAAATAAATTTTTGAGATTATTTTTATAAAACGTTGACAAAATGGAAAAAATAGGGTATTATATTAGTATAAAAAATTTTTAAGTTAAGGAGATTTTCTATCTATGAACAAGAAAACCGTAAAAGACGTTGAAGTTAAGGGTAAAAAAGTCCTTGTTAGATGCGACTTTAACGTACCTATGAAAGACGGCGTCATCACCGACGAAAACCGTATTATCGGCGCTCTTCCCACCATTCAATATTTGATGAAACAAGGCGCGAAAGTCGTGCTTTGCTCGCATATGGGCAAGCCCCACAACGTATTCGATTGCAAACTCGAATTAAATAAAAAGGAAAAAGCGAAAATCGCGGCGCTTCCCGAAAACGAACAAGCGGTTGCCACCGAAGAAGCTTTGGAAAAAGCGAAAAAGGACGTTAAAAAGCTCTCGCTTGCGCCCGTTGCAAACCGCTTAAACGAACTGTTAGACGGCAAAGTAACGTTCGCCACCGACGTAATCGGCGACGATGCGAAAGCGAAAGTTGCCGCTTGTAAAGAAGGCGAATGCGTACTTTTGGAAAACTTGCGTTTCCACAAAGGCGAAGAAAAGAAAACGCCCGAATTTATGCAAGCGCTTGCAAGCTATTGCGACGTGTACGTAAACGACGCATTCGGTACGGCGCACCGCTCCCACTCTTCTACGGCGGGTATCGTAGAAGAAGGCTTGGTGGAAACGGCGGCTTGCGGTTTCCTTATCGAAAAAGAACTCTCCGTTATGGCGGATACGCTTGAAAACCCCGAAAGACCGTTCGTTGCCATTCTCGGCGGCGCGAAAGTTGCGGGCAAGCTGAACGTTATTTCCAATCTCCTTGAAAAATGCGACACGCTCGTAATCGGTGGCGGTATGGCGTACACCTTCTTGAAAGCGCAAGGCGGTAAAATCGGCACGTCTTTGGTAGACGACGAAAAAATCGACTACTGCTTGGAAATGTTGAAAAAAGCGGAAACGCTCGGCAAAAAACTCGTTTTGCCCGTAGATACGGTGGCGGCGAAAGAATTCCCCAACCCTATCGACGCGCCGATTGAAACGACGGTGGTAAATTCGATGAATATCCCCGACGATATGATGGGGCTTGATATCGGTCCTAAAACGAAAGCTATGTTCGCGGACGTGGTTGCAAACGCGAAATCGGTGATTTGGAACGGCCCTATGGGCGTATTTGAAAATCCGATTTTAGCGGAAGGCACGAAAGCGGTGGCTGCGGCGCTTGCAAACGCGTACGGCAAAGCAACGACGATTATCGGCGGTGACGACAGCGCGGCGGCAGTGCAGGTGCTCGGCTTTGCGGACAAAATGACG
>JAZNIR010000168.1:0-7949 GCA_045577595.1 Candidatus Scatosoma sp. | reverse complement strand
GTATTCCCGCCGGCGAGTTGGGGCGCAGGCGCCGCGCCTAAATCTCCGCCAGCCGCCATCAACGCATACATCGTTACGCCACCCGTAGGACAAACGTCCGCCGCCATAATGAGCGTACCAGGCCAAAGCATTGCCGTACAAAAACCGGTGAGCGCGCAGGCAAACAAGCCGATAATCGGTAAATCGACAAGGCTTGCCGTTACGTAACAAACGAACGCGCCGATTGCGCTACACAGCAACGTTTTATATACGTTTTTCCCGAATTTGGCATAGAGCGTTCGCCCCAACCCCAAAAACACCGAAAACATAGCTACGCCGAAAATATCGCCGTAAATTTTGGGGATTCCCGGCGCTTTTTCCAAATACATCGAACACCATTGGGACATCGTACATTCGCTTGCCCCACCGAGAAAAATACATAATATGCACACCAAAATCGCTTTGTTTTTAAAAACGGACGGCTTGGCATTCGTCTCTTTTTCCGATTTTTGCAAAGGTATTTCCGCGCGTAAAAAAAGGAAAAAGGAAATAACGGGGATTGTCGTTAAAATCAGCACCAAATATTGCCAATATTTATCGCCAAAAAGAAACAAATACAGCGAACTTATTAAAATAACCGCCACCACGCCCCAAGCAAAAACCGAATGGAGCTTGCTCATTTCCCGTTCGGGATTTTCGGCGGGAATACTGGCGATAATCGGGCTAATCAGCACTTCCGCAAGCCCCGACGCGGCAGAAAAAATCACCGTTCCGACGACAAGCGCAAGATATTCGTAGCCTACGGCAAACAACGGACATACGCCGTAAACGAAAAATCCGATTACGGTAAGCGCGGGCATTATCCGCACGACCGTCGTTAAATTAAATTTATAAGAATAAAAAGAAAAGATTAAATCCACCAACAGTTGCGTGCAAAAGTTAATTAAAACGAGCGTGCCAAGAAGCGAGTAGGAAATCCCGTACGCCGAATGAAAGGTGGAAAAAAGCAGTGGCGAAAGACAAGACACCGCCGACATACATATATTTGCCGAATAGCAGGCAATTTTCGTGCGTTTAAAGTTTTTCATTTACCTTTTTCTCCGATTGTTCTTCTTTTGGCGCGGTATTTTGTCGCTCCTTTTTAAAACCGCTTTTATTTTAACCTATTTATTTTACTTTGTCAACGGGTTTTCTACACTTTATAAAATTGTGTTTGCGGATATTTTTTTTGGATTTCTTCTCCAAAATCGTAATCGCTAATCACCCCGTGTACTTTGGAAAAATCAAATAAATAACGGCTGTGCGGACGACTTTCGTCCATCTTATCGTGGTCGACGAGATAATATACTTTTTTGGCGTTCTTCGACATAATTAGGTGTAACATATAATAATATTCCCCCGTGCCAATTCGCCCGTCTTTCGATGCGTAACCAGTGGCAAAAAACATTTTATCCACGACGTATTTCATTGCCGATTCGTCCGCTTCTACCCCGCCGAGCATACAAGGCGGTTCGATTATCTTCCCGCCTAAACAAATCGTTTTTATTCCGTATTCCGATAAACGCATTACGAGCGCGATATTGTTGGTGATAACCGTAATATTCTTCTTTTCCGTTAAATATTCTCGCATATATTCCGCCGTCGTCGAACCGTCGATAAACACCGTATCCCCGTCGCAAACGAGTTCCGCCGCCTTTTGCGCAATTTTCAATTTTTCCGTGTGCATAAAATGATAACGGAACGGAAGCGGAACGCCTTTCTTTTCCACGTATTCCACACCGCCGTAACTGCGCCGAATTTGTCCTTGCACCGCTAAAACGTTTAAATCACGGTTTATCGTTGCGTTACTGTAATGCAACGAAGAAACGAGATATTTCACTGTTACGTACCCGTTTTTCTTTACGATTCGCATAATTTTCTCTAAACGCTCTTGTTGATACATATATTTTGCGCTCCTTTTTTTGAGAAATGTTGAGAATTTCCAATAAATATCGCCCTGCCTTGAAAATTTTTGACATTTTCAAACGCTTTTATTATAATCTAAATACAATCAAAAGTCAAGGATGTAAAGGGTATGCGGGACTTAACGAAAGGAAATATTTATAAAACGTTTTTCTCCTTCGGCTTGCCGTTGGTGCTTGCAGGGTTGTTAACCCAATGTTATTCGATTATCGACGGGGCGATTGCAGGGCGGTTTTTAGGGGAAGTCGGGCTTGCCGCCACCAGCGCGACGCAACCGCTGGATACTTTTATCAGCTCGTTGTTTTGGGGATTTAGCGTAGGTTTTTCCGTATATACCACCCGTCTTTTCGCCGCGAAAAAGTATCATAAATTAAAATCGACTTTCTACACCTTTTTGGTGGTGATTATCCTATTCGGCTTTACCGTCGGCGGGGGCTTGGTTGCCTTTTACAAACCGCTTGCCCGCCTTTTAAATATTGAAAAAGAATTGCTTTGGGACGCGTTTTTATATTTTCTCGTTGTTTCTTGTGGCAAAGGGATTATCGTGCTTGGCCCGCTTTTCGTATATACGTTAAACGGTATGGGCGTAAGCGGTTATACCTTTTGGATGTCCCTTTTATCGGGCGTTTTGAACGTCGTCGGCAATATTCTTTCCGTAACCGTTTTCCATATGGGCGTTACGGGCATTGCCCTTTCCACCGTGCTTTCTTCCTTAATCGTAAACACTGCGTATTTTATTAAAATTCGCAGTTGCTTTAAAAAGCTCGAACACGGAGAACAACCGATACGCATAAGCCTTTCCTATATAAAAAATTCGTTGCCTTTCGCCGTACCGAATATGTTTCAACAAGGCGTTATGTATCTCGTTAGCCTATTGATATCCCCGCTCGTCAACGGCATAGGCGTTACGGCAACGGCAAGCTACGCCGTCGTTTCGCACGTGTATAATTTGATTGCCGCCGTGTATCAAAATTCCGCGCGTTCGTTGAGTATGTATACGGCGCAGTGCGTAGGCTCGAAGCAGTATGAAAAGATTAAAAAAGGCGTATGGGTGGGGCTTTTACAAGGCGTTGCGTTCGCCACGCCGTTTATCCTTGCTTGTTGCGTATTCCATAAACAAATTTGCGGTTTGTTCTTGAAAGCGAACGCGTCCGCAGAAACGAAAGAATTTACTTACTCGTTTGTAAAATATTATTTGCCTTTCGTATATTTTAACGTTGTCAACAATCTCTTTCACGGGCTGTTCCGCAGTGTAAAGGCTATGGGACATTTATTTTCTATGACCTTGTTCGGCTCACTCGTTCGATACGCGTTTTCCTTACTCTTAATCCCGTCGATGGGTATGGAAGGATTTTATTTAGGCTGGGTGATTTCGTGGATTGCCGAAGCGATTGCTTCCGTCGTCTTGTATTTCGTCGGGCTGTGGAAACGGAATTTTCCCGATACGCAACCCCTACCGCAAGAAAGCCCGCAACCGAACGAAACGGAAAATAAACCGCAAGAAAAAGACTGCGCGTAAAATACATATCTTTCGTGATTTTTTGCAAGCAAAAAACGCCCCTACTGGGACGTTTTTGTTTTTGGAGCAGGCGACGAGAGTCGAACTCGCCGGGGGCAGCTTGGGAAGCTGCCGCCATACCGCTAGGCGACGCCTGCATTTCGGATATTTCTTTTGCCGTTTAGCTTTCTTATTATATCCGTTTTCTTTGTAAATGTCAATCGTTTTTTGTATGTTTATTACGCAAAATTCTCTATCTTGCCACATTCTTCGCACTTACCGTAAAATTCCACCGCAAAGTCTTCTACGATAAAATTGTCGCAAGCCCGTACTTCCACTTTCTTGATTGGATTTTTTTCAAATTCTACGTCCGCTACCTTTCCACATACGCTACAACGCACGTGCGAGTGCTTTTTTACGTTGTAATCGTAACGCACTTCGCTCCCTGCAAAGCGCAATTCCAAAGCTTGCCCGCCCGTCGCAAAACCGCCTAAAACGCGAAACACCGTCGCGCGCGAAACCGTCGGATACCCTTCGTGTACCCGCGTATAGACTTCTGTCGCCGTCGGATGATTTAAATCTTTTAACGCTTCGTATATTATCGTCTTTTGTTTCGTTTGTCTTTCTTGCACGCTTTTTCTCTCCCTTAATAAGATTGAATACTGATTATATTATAGCACACCTTTCTCTATTCGTCAAGGGGTTTTATAAAAAAATAGCGAAAAAAGTATAAAACCTACCCCCGCAAACGCGTGTTTACGGGGGTACATATGCTTTTTAATGAAATTTAACCGAGATTTTTTAAGTTGACGATAGAAATTTCCGCGCCCGTCGTAGCGTCCGTATAGATGAGATATTGCTCGTCCATATACGAACATACGAATTCGTACGCCGTGCGTTCGCCTTTGGGCGTTGCTACTACGGCAAGCCGAGCAGATTCCACCGTTACGCCGTCGTGTAATTTTTCACGCGCCTGATACATAGAAAGTTTCACTTCCGGTTCTTTACGGGTTTCGTGATTTTTCACGTAACGGGTGGCGTCCATACCCGTAACCAATCCGCGCGAACGGCAAACTTTTACTTTCAGCATATCGGGATAGTACACCACCCCGTCTTGTTGATAAACGTAAGTGAAATCGACGTCCGTACCGTTTTCTCTCGCGCGCACCGCTACCATATTTTCATAACCCAATTCGGCGATAAAATTATCGGCTATCGTTTGCGCGTTTTCCATTGTGAAATTGTCGTCCACACATTCTTTGTAATAATCGAAACGGAGCAACGTGCCGTCGCTGTAATCGACTTCCGCAAACAACAGCGTGCCGTCTTTATCGTACGCTTGCACGTTGTACGCCGCGTAATCGCGCGTTACCGTTTCCCCTACGCATTGGAATTCGCCGACGTTGTACGACGCAAAATACAGCGCGCATAAATCTTCCGCTTTCGACGTGTCGATTTTGGACGATTCTTCGTTGCCTACGCTGGGCATTTCGCCCGTTCGTTCCATACCTGCCCCCTGTCTTTTCGAGCGTTCCACCCCGTTTTCCAAGTTGTTTTCGGGCAAAGTTGCGTTTTCCACCTTTTCCAAAACGTCCGCGATTGCGCCCGTACCTTTCTTTATATACGCGTTTAAATCGTCGTCCGTCATTTGCATCGTGTAATTAGAAAGTTGCGACAAAACTTCGTGATTGGTTTCGTACAACCGTTGCAACACGCGCGCGTCGTCCGCCGAAAGCGTACCGCCGTTTCTTAATTTCGACAACATTCTTTCGCTTTCAAAGCCCACGCGGTTGATAAACGACGTTAAGTTTGCGTCCGATTCCGCGCTGATTGGCATTTTTTCCAAATCCAATTCGGCAAGACGGGCTTGCACCAACAAGTCGGTGAGAATACGCATTTGTTGCGCGGGCGTTGCGGAAATACGCGCTCTGTCCAAATCGTTGTCGACGTTTTCCATAATACCGACGATTTCGTACGCCGTCGCGCGATAACCGCTCGCTACGCCGTCTTTCGTCTTTTTCATATCGATTGCGCCCACCGTAACCGCCGTCGTTAAACCGAGCGTTACCGTACCAAGCGCAATCACCGCCGCCAACCAACCGCCGTAACCCCTATTTCTTTCGTGGTTTTTCGAGCGTTTTTGTTCGCGTTCTTTCTTTTGACGGTTCCGCTTTTGGGACGCGTTTGCCTTGCGGTGCGCCCTACTGCGGATATATTCTTCTCTGCGCGCTTTGCGTTTTTCTTCTTTTTCTTTACGAATTTGGGCGCGCTTTTCCATCAACGCTTTGCGCTCGGCACGGCGTTTTTCTTGTAAAGCCGTTCTCTCCGCCCGTCTTTTTTCTTGCAACGCGCGTTTTGCTTCCGCTTTTTCCTTACGCTTTTGCGCTTTTAAAGCCAATTTCTTTTTCTTTTCTTCCTTGCGTTTTTGCGCGCTTTCCACGCGTAATTTTGCCCGTTCGCGCTCCTTTTTCACCTTTTTACCCGCGTCGTTTTTCGCCGTTTCCACCGTCGTCTTTTTTGCCGTTACGGACGGTTTTTTAGACGGCGTTTTCGTCGATTTTACGGTGGTTTTTTTCTGGGTTTGCCCACCGTTTTCCGTTTTCGTGATGCGTTCCACCTTTTCCGCGCCCGACGACGTGTTGGTGGCAATTTCTTGTTTCGTTTCTTTCATTCTCTTATCCCCCTTTCCTTACTTTATATGGCAAAGACGTGCTTACCAATCACCGTAACCGTCTGTCTGTCGAATATCCAAGCGCTGGTTGCTACGGCGGGATTATAATAATAAATCGCGCCACCCGTAGGGTCCCAACCGTTCATTGCGTCCCGCGCCGCGCGCATTGCCGTTTCGTTGGGCTCTAAATTGATTTGCCCGTCCGTAACCGCCGTAAACGCGTGCTTTTGATACACCACGCCGGAAATCGTGTTGGGGAAAGACGGGCTACGCAAACGGTTTAAAATTACCGCGCCAATCGCCACTTGTCCCACGTACGGCTCGCCCCTGCCTTCCGCGTGAATGGTTTTCGCCAGCAAATATACGTCCGAACTGGAAAAACCGTTCGTTCCGCTTTGCGTGGACGAATTTCCCCCGCTCACGAGCAAATTATACGATTCGTTCATACCAAGCGCTTTATAAGTGGCTTTGCCCACGACGCCGTCCGCCGTTAAACCGTTCTTTTTCTGAAAAGCAATCACCGCCGATTTCGTTCCCGCGCCGAACACGCCGTCCACCGCGCCTTTATAATATCCCCAAGATTTTAAACGGCGTTGCACTTCTTTTACTTCGCTCCCCTTTGCGCCTTGTCGAAGCACCGCCGTTTCTAAAACCACCGTTTCGCCCGCGCTTTCCGTTTCCGCGCGGACGCTTTTATTCTCGCGTATCGACACACCGCCGAAAATTGCCATAGAAAGGGAAATCGCACAAGCGCCCAATCCAAGCCATACGCGTTTTTTTATTGACTTTTTCATACTCTCTCCTCCTGTATGTAAAAGCCGTTTTTTTTGGCTTTTTCCGCTTATAAAGCTTTTAAGAAAACCATTTGTTTTTAAACTTTCGAATGATTTCCGCGATTTTGCTTTTGTAAATTACCTTTCCCGAGCCACTTTCCCCCGAAAAGCATAAGGGCGGATACACCACGCACCACCAATTATCCCCCGCGCCGTCGCCAAGTTCGATAATCAAAGCGGTGTATTCCCCGCTCGGCAAGGTAAATTCGCCGTAAACGCGGGTGGGAAATTTTTCCCGTTTCACGCTTGCCCGCGCTCCGTAATAAAAACCGTTTTCTAACAGCACCCGTTTTGCCACGCAAGCGATTTCGTCTAAACGGCTGGTGATGCCCGCCGTCGCTTGCGCCTTCGTTTGATATTCGGAAACGAGCGGGGTTAAATATTCCACCACGCCGTCGCGTACCTTATATTTGACGGCTTGTGCGTCGTCGGCGTTGGAATGCGCGCGAATGTGGATACGCAAATATTCTTGACAAACCGCCGTATTTTGCGGATACAAGGCGGACGCGTCGCACCCGTAAAAACCGAGCGCCGTTAAACTTATTATGATTGACAAAAGAAAAATTATGCAAAACTTTTTCATAAAAAATAACCTCCGTGTTTTGTAACACGAAAGTTATTGACGCAATTTTATGAATTTATACTATATTGTAAGAAAGGAAATTTATTCTATCTCGTTCCAATCGTGATGATGCAGTTGCCCTTCCGTTAAAAGACGGGGATAGTCGTTTTGGCGCAACGCTTCGTACAGCGCGATTGCCACGGAGTTGCTTAAATTGAGCGAACGCGCCTTTTCATACATAGGTATACGCGCGCAAGTGTCCTTGTTCTTCATAAGCAGTTCTTCGGGCAAACCTTTCGTTTCTTTGCCGAACACCAAAAAGTCGCCGTCGCGGAACGCAATATCGCTGTGGCGGTGCAACGCCTTGGTCGTGAAATAGAAAAAGCGCGCGTCGGGGTATTTTTCTTGCAATTCTTCAAAGGAATCGTAATAGCGAATATCCAC
>JAZNIR010000167.1:0-3516 GCA_045577595.1 Candidatus Scatosoma sp. | reverse complement strand
CCGACCATTTTTGTAAGGCGTATTTATCCGACGACCAAACTTCTCCCGTAGATTTACACACGAAAGTATCCAACGAAGAATTTTACGAAGAAAAGAAATTTTCTCCCAATTTCCCCGACGGATATATTGAAAATATATGTTTATATCGCGGTATTTGTAAGCAGTTGCCCGTTTTAAACCGATTATTGCTCCATTCGGCAGTTTTGGAAATCGACGGGGACGGGTACGCGTTTTTAGGTAGAAGCGGAACGGGAAAATCCACGCATACGGGGCTTTGGATAAAGCATTTAAAAGGCGTAAGTATCGTCAACGGCGACAAACCGATATTGCAATATAAAGACGGTGGATTTATCGCCTACGGCACGCCTTGGAACGGCAAGGAAGGGCTTGGACGGAATACGTCCGCGCCGTTAAAAGGATTGTGCTTTTTAGAACAAGCGAAAGAAAACGCAATCCGTCAACTTTCGCCGTCGGAAGCCTCCGCAAGGGTGTTAGGGCAAATTTTATTTCCCTCCGACCAAGCCAACGCGGAAAAAACACTCGAACTTGCGGATAAACTTATTACGGTAACGCCTTGTTGGTTGTTACAATGCGACATTTCCGAGAATGCGGTGCAAACTTGCTTTGAAGGAATGACGGGCAAAATATACGAAAACTTTAAAAAATAGGGGTATAATTATGAAAATTAAAACGGGATTTGTAGTAAGACAAGTAGGCGGGGAAAACGTAGTCGTACCCGTTGGCGCAATGAGCAAACAGTTTCACGGCATGATAAATCTCAACGAAACGGGCGCTTTTTTGTGGCAGTTCTATACGGAAAATCACACCGTTGACGAAGGTGTTTCCGCGTTGCTTGCCGAATACGACGTAGAAGAAGAAATCGCCCGCGCCGACGTGGAAACGTTTGTGGAAACGATTTTGAAAAACGGTTTTGCAGAATAAATTATAAAAAATAAAGGGTGTTTTTTGATAGATGGAAACCCAAACGTTAAAAATTGAAGAACTTGTAAAAACGCAAGGGGCGTATATTGGCCCGACGGTGGGTGTAAGTATGTTGCCAATGCTCAAAAACCGTCGTGATACGATTGTCGTCCGTCCGAAAACGGAGCGTTTAAAGCCGTTGGACGTAGCGCTTTATAAACGTGGGGAGGCGTATATTTTACACCGCGTTATTCAGCCTATCGACGGCGGATATTTAATTCGCGGGGATAATACGTACACGGACGAACTTATTCCCGAAGAAGACGTTTTTGGCGTGCTTACCGAGTTTTTCCGTAAAGACAAGCATTATGATTGCACGGATAAAAAATATTTGCGGTATGCAAAAAGACGGGTGAAAACGTATAAATTTCGCCGTTTTTTCGTGCGATTGAAATTAACGATAAAACGTATAGCCAAAAAGTGTTTGTCCGTTTTCAAGCGTAAAAAATAAACGGCGTTTTAAGGAGAAAATATGGCGAAAGAAAATCTTTCTCAATCGGGAAAAAGTTGGTTAAAACAGCAAACGAAACCGTATCGCGGACGCGTGGTTTTGCTTGCCGTTTTAAACGTGTTTGCCACCGTTTTATCCCTTGCTTTTGCCTATCTGGTGCGTTATCTTATCAACAGTGCGTCCGATAAAAACGAACGCTTACTTTGGATTTTTTCAGGCGTCGTTTTGGGCGTATTGCTTTTGCGCATTTTGTTACAAACGGTTTGCGGGTATTTTGCCGAAAAATTACGCGCGCGTATTACGGCGGATTTACGCACGAAAACCTTTTCTAAAATCTTACGTTCCGATTATTCTAAATTGCAAGAATATCACAGTGGGGATTTGCTCAGCCGTTTAACGATGGACATACAAGAAGTTTCGTCGGATACGGTTGGCTTATTGCCCGCTATCGTCGGAATGATAGTGCAGTGTTTCGGGGCAATCGGGGCACTACTCACCATTGACGTATGGTTTACGTTGTTGTACGTAGTGTGCGGTTGTACGTTTGGCGGAATTACGGCGTTTTTCCGTAAAACGATTAAAAAATACCATAAAGATATGTTACAAACGGACGCGGAAAACCGTTCGTTTATGCAAGAAAGCGTCGTTTCTGTGATGACGTTAAAAGCGTACGGCGCGGAAACGAAAACGACGGAAAAAGCGGACGGTTTGGCAAATTTATATTATAAAAAACGTATGAAACGCAACGCGTTAAGCTCGTTTATGGGCGCGCTCTTTTCACTGCTTAGCAATTTCGGCTTGATTTTAGCGGTGGTTTGGTGTAGCGTAAGCGTTTTAAACGACAGTAATCCCGATTACGGCTCGATTTTGTCGATTATATTGTTACTTATGCAGTTGCAACACCCCTTAAAAGATTTCTCGTCGATTATGCCCGTATATTACGCGCGAATGGCGAGCGCCGAACGGCTGAACGAAATTGAAAAAATTCCTTGCGAAAACGTAGCGAAAAACGACGTTGCGACGGAAAGCGATTACGAGAATTTGCAGGAAATTTGTTTTGATGACGTATCCTTTCACTACGGACGGGAGAGCGTTTTGGAAAACGTTACGACGCGTTTTAAAAAGGGCGAAATCGTTTGTTTGACGGGTGCGTCCGGCTCGGGGAAAAGTACGCTTTTTAAGTTGCTTTTAAACGTATATACCGCCCAATCAGGCGAGATATATTCCATAGATGAAGTCGGTGAAAAAACCGCTTTGACGGCGCAACGGCGCGGATTGTTTGCTTACGTACCGCAAGGAAATTTTCTCTTTTCTGGTACGATATACGAAAATTTAACTTTCTTTTCGTCGGAAACGGATAAAGATATCGTTGAAAAACGATTGGAAAGCGCTATTAAAGTGGCTTGCGCGGAATTTGTGTACGATTTACCGCAGGGTTTGCAAACACCGCTTACGGAAGGGGGCGGTGGGCTTTCCGAAGGACAAACGCAACGGCTTGCGGTGGCACGGGCAATCTTGTCCAATCACCCGATTTTACTTTTAGACGAAGCGACGAGCGCGCTGGATAGTGAAACGGAAAAACGGTTGCTTGAAAACGTACGGGCGTTGCAAGATAAAACCTGCCTTATCGTAACGCACAGACCGGCGGCGCTTGCGATTGCCGATACGGTGCTTTGCATAGAAAAAGGGCGGATTAGTGCAAAAGAAAACTAAATGGTGTAAAAAACGGGTTGCTAATCGTAAAAACGGGTGATACAACTCGTTTTTTCTACTTTTTTTTCTCAATCCATTGACATTTTATAATAAATCGTGTATAATAAATTATAATATATATTTCAAAAGAGAAGTTTTAACGGAGCGGAAGATTTATGAAAAACGAAAGTGTCGCGATTTTAGACGTACGGTCTTACGAAACGACTTTTTTTGTTGGCTCGAAAGGAGTCAACGAACATTTCGTTTTTATGAGTAGACATACCGAGAGATATGAAGGTTTTTCTTCCGACGGATTTTTTGACGCGGATTCTTATCGCCGTGCCGTCGTGGCGTCCGTAGCGTCCGTACGCCAAAATCACGAAGGAAAAATT
>JAZNIR010000166.1:0-4106 GCA_045577595.1 Candidatus Scatosoma sp. | reverse complement strand
GTTCTGCGTCGCCGTCATTCGCTTGCATATCCCCAAGCGGAAAGTAAGCTTGTCCGCTTTGAGCAAACGTAATTTCGAAAGTACTTCCGTACAAATAGCGGGCGGGCATTGTAAAACGAGCTTTGCCCTACCCCGTTTTTTATCCCGCGTAGCGTGCGTAACCGACAGTTCGCCCGCAAACGTTTCGGCAAACCGTTGCATAAAAAATTCCGCGACGTTTTCCGTTTCGCTAACGAGAAAAAAGCTGGGTTGCCCTTGCAACACGCCCAATTCCCCACTGGTGCGAACGAATGCCGAAAGCCCCGCTATATTCGCAGGGATATTCTTTTTCGCGCCGTTCACTTCACCAAGTCCGCGTGATATGATATTCTTTTTTACGTCGGTTGTAAAACTCATAGTCGCCTTTTATAAACGTTTTTTAAATTCCGCAAAACGGAAAGCGGGAAATCTTCCGTCGATATTGTCGATACGCTCCATCGGGAAATCCAAGCGGGAAAGTTGTTCTTCCACCAACTTGGTATCCCCTACGCGCGAAGCCGAATGCGCGTCCGAATTGATGATAAACCGCGCGTCCGTCTTTTGCACGATTTCCATCAGTTCGTCGTCCGTCAAATGGTTCTTTTTGGAGTTCAGCTCGATATACGTGCCGTAATCAGAGGCGCATTTCGCCACTTCCAACGCATTGGCGGGACAAAGAAAGTTTAGATGCGTTACCGCGTCAATCGGATTGTTTTTAATCGCGTTGATATACGCTTTCGTATTACGGGCAATGAGCTTTTCGGAAGGATGACGGCGAATGGTGCGGGACAGTACGTTTCCCCAACCGTACATCCACCTGTCGCGATTGGTTGCGTAAAATATAAAAATATGGTTTCCGCAAAGATATACGTCGAATTTCTCGTAATCCTTTTCCTTTAAATCCGCCTTACCGTTTACCCCGCGTATATTCGATTCGATGCCGACGAGCACCCTTACGCCCGTTTCCTTTTCCGCGTTTTTACAATCTTCCATATACGACGAAAGCTGTCTGCGCCGAATCCCGTAAACAACGTGCGAAAAACCGTGGTCGGATATCGCTATCTCTTTTAAGCCCAATTCTTTCGCGCGTTGCGCGTTTTCCAAAACGGTGTTTTTGCCGTGCGAATAGGGGGTATGCGTATGATAATCTGCCGTTAAAATCAATCTTTTTTCCTCTTTAATCCAAATATCGTATCTCTTCTTCCAGCCGTATTTTATATTGTGCAAAAACGGCGTTTTTTATAATTTGTATCAGCGCGCAAATATCCGAACTTTTCGCGCCGTTGTCGTTAATGATAAAATTCGCGTGCGTTTTCGAAATCACCGCGCCACCGATTCGCAAACCTTTCAGTCCCGCGCTTTCAATCAATTTTCCCGCCACCGCGCCTTGCGGGTTTTTAAACACGCAACCCATACTTTTTCCTTTGGGTAGCCACGCGCGTTTTTCCGCGTACCGTTTACAATTTTCTTCCACGATTGCTTGCGTAGCGTCCATCAAACGAAGTTCCGCCCCTACAATCACGTCGTTCGTTTGCATAAAAACGCTGGTTTTATATCCGTATTTACAATCTTTTTTCGGCAAAACCAACCGTTTACCCGCCCGTAAAATCGTTACGCTTTCCACTACGTCCGATATATGCCCGTCCGCAACGCCCGCGTTCATATACAGCACGCCACCGAGCGTACACGGTATGCCTTGCAAAAACTCCACACCGCTTTTTCCGATTTCTTTGCAAAAGCGCAACAGCGCCCCGCCCGTTACGCCCGCTTGCGCGTATATTCCCTTTTCCGTTGTGCGAATTTCCTGCAATTTTTTCGTGGAAACCACCACCCGCGACGAATTGCCGTTTGGGGGCAATACGTTGCTTAAACAACCAAGCACGTGAAAAGGAATTCCGTCCGCTTGCAAAAGCGCTATTAAACGCGCCGTTTCTTCTTCCGTTTTTGGATAAAAGGCTTTTTTTGCAAACCCACCGCAAGAAACCGTGCTGTGTTTCGTAAAAGAAAAATTATCTTCGCTTTCGCAAAAGGCGTATTTCGCCACGTTCGGAATTTTCGTCAAAATCCACCACCTCATATTATAACATATTTTTTTGTTTTTTGAAAGTGTTTCTTTACGCTTTTTCCTATTTTATTTTTTTCGCTCTTTTATAGATATGAAAGATAATTTCAAGATATGAAAAAGGACTTGAACGGTGTTACCCGCTCAAGCCCCTTTTATAAGAGAAATAGTAATGAATGGTTTATGCCTGATAGACGATTTTACCGTCTCTTACCGTAAGCAATACGTCGTAATTTGCGTTCAGCACGACGAAATCCGCCCGTTTGCCCACTTTAATACTGCCGATTTCTTTATCCAATCCCAACGTTTTCGCGGGATTTATCGTCGCGCAGTCTACCGCTTTTTCAAACGATACGCCGACTTTCGTAACGAAATTTTGCAACGCTCTGTTCATACGCAACACACTGCCTGCAAGCGTTCCGTCTTCCAATCTCGCTTCGCCGTTTTTCACGTACACCGTTTGACCGCCAAGTTCGCTTACGCCGTCGGGTATGCCCTTTGCGCGCATAGCGTCCGTAATGAGCGTTAATTTATCCGCCTTTTTATTTTTTGCAAGCAGTTGCATTGCAGGCACGGATACGTGAATGGTGTCTGCAATCAATTCGCAGTTGAGCGCCCCAACGAGCATAGCGCTACCCACCACGCCGATTTCGCGGTGATGCAAAGGCGATTGCGCGTTGTAGGTGTGCGTTACGTTTTTCGCGCCCGCGTCCACGCCCTTTTTAACGTCTTCGTACGTCGCTGCGGAGTGCCCGATAGAAACGACTACGTTTTGTTCGCTTAAATGACGGATAAACGATTCCGCGCCGTCCACTTCGGGTGCAAGCGTAACGATTTTAATTGCGTTGCCACTTGCTTTATTATATTCGTCGAACGTCGCAATATCGGGAGCAACTACGTATTCCAAAGGTTGCGCGCCTTTAAACTTCACGTTGATAAACGGACCTTCCAAGTGTACGCCCGCAATCCGCGCGCCCGCGCCGTCGTCCTTTTCGCGATATTCTTTTACAGCCGTAAGCGCTTTCGTGATGTTTTCCTTACTTTGTGTCATCGTGGTAGCCAAAAACGTCGTCGTTCCTTCGCCCGCCACCGTTTTTGCGATAATCGCCAAATCTTCCACCGTACCGTCCATCGCGTCGCTTCCGCCCGCGCCGTGAATATGTTCGTCAACAAATCCAGGCAAAACGATTGCGTCAGCGGGAAGTTCGATTGCTTCCGCTTTACTGTTTTTTCCGATTTTACGAATATATTCGTCAAATTCTACGGTGCATTTCCGTAAGCCTTTTCCGTCCACGTAGACGGTTGCATTTTTAAAACATTTCATAATTTTTTATTCCTTTTATATCGTTAAAATGCGACGTATATGCGCATTTCGCCTATTTCCATTCCTTTGTATCGTTAAAATGCGACGTATATGCGCATTTCGCCTATGTAAAACAGTTAGTTATTAGCGGGTAAGGACGCCGCCGCAATACTTTGCCCCACTCTTCTGTTCGTTTCGTCGGGAAGACCGATATCGAGCGTTGCAAATTCGGGATATTCTTCCGCGAGCGTCTTTTTGCAGGTTGCAAGGATAATATCCCCGCCTTTTCCGCCCATTACGCGCCCAAGCAACAGCATATGTTTAATATCGTAGAACTTCGCGTAGAACGGAATGGTATGCGCGAGATACACGCCGATATCTTCGTAAATTTGTTTTGCAAGCGCGTCGTCTTTATCCATACGCGCTTGTACGACTTTCAATTTTTGCGCGGGCGTCAAACCGTCTTCGAATTGAAACCCGCCGTATTCCGCAAGCTTAATCACCGCGTCTTGCGAGAAGTATTTACAGCCTACGCCAAAATCACCGCTCCATTCGTCTTGCATCGCGTTTTCGTTGAAATCAACGGGCGCGAAAGCAAGCTCGGAAAGCCAGCCGTTAATCCCGCCGTCCGTATTGATATAACCAACCGCTTCGCTCGTACCCATAGCGATACCCAACACGCCGTTATCGTTTAAATCAATCGCCCCTGCAAGCGCCGTTACG
>JAZNIR010000165.1:0-8827 GCA_045577595.1 Candidatus Scatosoma sp. | reverse complement strand
GATTTATGACTTTGTCTTCCTAAGCCCGCTTGGCCTCCGACTTTATAGCATTATTGACGAGTGGTGGCGACGCGCCTGGTATGAACGCGGCAATCCGCGCGGTGGTTCGTTCGGCGCTGTATTACGGAATGGAAGTTTTTGGCGTGGAACGCGGTTACGCGGGGCTGATTGAAGATAAGTTGATTCCTATGGAAATGCGTAGCGTATCGAATATCGTGCAACTTGGCGGTACGAAACTCCGTTCGGCAAGATGTTTGGAAATGCTTACGAAAGAAGGGCAAGAAAAAGCGGTGGCTACGATTAAAAAACACGGCATTGAAGGGCTTGTCGTGATTGGCGGGGACGGCTCGTTTCGTGGCGCGAAAGTGCTTACCGATAATTACGGCATACCGACGATTGGTATTCCCGCAACGATTGACAACGACCTTGCGTACACCGATTATACGCTCGGTTTCGATACGGCGGTAAACACTTGTTTGGATATTATCAATAAACTTCGCGATACGATGACGTCGCACGAACGCGTTTCCGTCGTAGAAGTTATGGGCAGACGTTGTGGGGATATCGCATTGTACAGCGGTATTGCTTCGGGCGCGGAAATTATCGTCGTTCCTGAAATCGCTTTCGACGTGGAAGATATCGTACACCGTATCAACCGTTCGAGAGAAAACGGCAAACATTCGAATATCGTCGTCGTAGCGGAAGGGGCAATGAGCGCGGACGAATTTGCAAAACAATTACAAGCAAAATCAACGCTGGACGTTCGTCCTACTTGTATTGGGCACGTACAACGTGGCGGTTCGCCGACGATGGCGGATAGAATGCTTGCTGCGCAATTTGGCAACAAAGCGGTGCGTTTATTGAAAGACGGTAAAATGAACCGTGCGGTTGGTATTCGCGACAACAAAATAATTGATATGGATATTATCGAAGCCGTTTCTATGAAGAAGAAATTTAATTACGATTTGTATGAAACGTTGCAAATGATTTCTATGTAAACTACGAAAGAAAAACCACTGACGATTCAGTTTGAAGTCGGTGGTTTTTGTTTATAAATAAATAAAATCGGTTTTTCGAATAAAAAAAGCTTGTTCGTTTCGAAAAATGAAAGAAAAATATTCCAATTGTTATTGAAATTTTTCATTTTATATAGTATAATATAAATAAGATGCCAAATAAAAGTGGAATTCGGGGCGCTTTGCTCCGATTTATCACGATTGGGGCAAAATAAGGGGTAGAAATGATATTAAGTGTTTGTATGAGTCCTTGCACGGACGTTACGATTGAACTCGATTCGTTTAACGTCGGGAAAACGAACGTCGTCAAGGCAAAAACCATCACCTACGCAGGCAAAGCGCTCAACGTAGCCATCGGCGTTCGTCGGCTGGGCGGCGAATCGTATGCGACGGGATTGATGTACAATGAAAACGGATATATGTTCGAAAACGCTTTAAATAAAGAAGGCGTTCCGTACACGTTCGTTTGGAATAAGGGTAGAGTGCGGGAAAATTATAAATTTATCGACAGTCGCGCAATGCTCACCGAAGTAAACGACGTGGGCGAAGAAGTGGCGAAAGAAAAGACGCAAGAAGTGCTTTCTATGGTGCGTATGCTTTCCGCGAAAAGTAAAATTACCGTTCTTTCAGGCGGTTTACCGCGTGGCGTGGACGATAGTTATTACGGACAGCTGGTGCAAGCGGTGGATAAAAAAGCAATGAAAATCGTCGATACGCACGGGCACCGTTTGTTTTCGGCGGTGAAAGAAGGCGTCGATTTGGTAAAGCCGAATTTGGACGAATTGGAAAATACGCTCGGCAGACGGTTTACCGATAAAAACGATATGCTGACGGGCTGTTACGAACTGTTGGACGGTGGCGCGAAGCGGGTGCTTCTCTCGCTTGGAAAACAAGGCGCGGTGATTACGGACGGCACGCGTAATTATTATTGTAAGAGTATCAACGTAGCGGTCAATTCCACCGTAGGCGCAGGCGACGGAATGGTGGCGGGCGCGGCGATGCGAATGTTGGAAGACGCACCGCTTTCGGAAATTTTACGCGCAGGCGTTGCGGCGGGTACGGCGACGATAATGACGGTTGGGACGGTGTCCTTTACCAAAGATAAATTCGACGAAGTAATTTCTAATTTACATATTACGGAAATTTAAATAATAACCCCGAAAAAAGCGTAATTTTTTTCGGGGTTTCGCATATAATACAATATATATATAAAATAAAGACGCTTTTTTGACAACGCAAAAGAGAAAGGGGGAAAACTCCGCTTTTTATGCGGCGGTTGAGTGGAGTATCGGAAAAGAGCCCGCTATAACTTATAAAAAAAGCGAAATACGTAAGAGAAACGGTTAAAAGCGCTTTGCAACGTTCGTTGCAAAGTCGCGTAACTGTCGAAACGTTTACGTTGATATATCCGCGACAAAAAAGAATATTGTCGCGGTTTTTTAAAAAAAGAAATAAAAACGCCTAAAAAATTATTGAAAATTTTGTCGAAAAACCTTATAATATGTATATAAAGAAAAAAATGCATATTCTTAAAACGGAAAACGTATTATAAGGAGTGAAGTATATGATTTTCAAAAAACAACAAGATAAATTCGACGACGTAAAATGGTTTGAAAGTATTCAAATGGGAGAAGATAAATGCGGTACGTACGCCTTTTGCGCGCAATGCCGTAAAGACGAACCGTATCCTTGCGCACGCGCGGCGCACCGTTACCAAAACGGGTATATTCGCGTTGCGGTGATACATCGTCATTCGTAATCTCCCCAAAAGGAGTATAAATGAAAAGGACGGAAAAAATCGTTGCCGCTTCGCTGATTATTGCGCTCGGCGTATTGTTGGTGATTTTACGTGGGGAAATCGTCAGTATTTTGATGACGGTACTTGGTTTGGCTTTGATTGCTTTTGGCGTTTTGGATTTGTTTAATAGCGCCGTTCCGCCCGCCGTCGTCAAACTCGTAGTGGGCGTAGTGGTGATTTTTTGCGGTTGGCTTATCGTGGAAGCGGTTTTGTACGTGTTGGCGGCGTTTTTACTGATAGCGGGTATTCTGCTCTTATACGAAAAAATTAAATTCCGCGCCCGTTGCGTCAATCTTTTTCACGCCCTTTGCGTGTACGCTATTCCCGCTCTTTGCCTTGTAATCGGGGTGTTGCTTTTGTTTAATCAAGGCAATAAAGCCCAATGGGTGTTTATAATCGGCGGGGTGTTCACCGTCTTGGAAGGGGGATTGCTCTTAATCGGCGCGCTTGCTGAAGAACCGTAAACCTTTCGTGCTCATAATATGGAAAAATAATCCTTGTTTTCGCGTAAAAAACGCGTTGGCAAGGATTTTTTTATAGATTTTATGAAAAGATAAAAATTTATCGATTTAGCGATTAAAATTTCGTTGAAAAGGCGGTCAAGCATTTGTGCTAATAGGGAAAATATGATATAATATAAAGCGTATGATTGGGGTAATAGGGCGAATTCCTTGCATACGAGAGAAAAATCAGAACAAACTAAAGAAACAAAATAATTCAAAATCGGAGATAAAGACTATGAAAAACAAAGTAACAATTATTGGTGCAGGCTCGGTAGGCGCGACGATTGCATATACGCTCGTGGCAAACGGACCGGTTACGGATATCGTGTTGATTGATATCAATCGCGATAAAGCGCAAGCGGAAGCGATGGATATTAGACAAGCTACCCCTTTCCTTACGTCCGCAAGAGTGTACGAAGGCACGTACGAAGACGCAAAAGATTCGGATATCGTCATCATTACGTCGGGCGTAGGCAGAAAGCCTGGTCAATCGCGTATTGATTTGGTGCAAACCAACGTAAATATTTTAAAGAGCGTTGCACCCGAAGTGGTGAAATACGCTCCCGACGCGATTTATTTGCTCGTTGC
Source organism: Candidatus Scatosoma sp. (assembly GCA_045577595.1). Taxonomy (GTDB): domain Bacteria; phylum Bacillota; class Clostridia; order Christensenellales; family Borkfalkiaceae; genus Scatosoma. Next base: position 4,922 of record JAZNIR010000165.1, on the reverse strand, counting down.
AAACCCCGTCGACATTCTCACCTATATGTTCTGTAAAATTACGGGCGTACCTACGAGTCGCGTTATCGGTTCGGGTACGAGCCTTGACACCATTCGTTTGCGTACCCGCCTTTCCGAATTGTATGCGGTAAACCAAAAGCAAGTACACGCGTACGTGCTTGGCGAACACGGCGACAGCTCGTTCGTGGCTTGGTCGGCAGCGGATATTTCGGGTATTCATCTCGACGAATACGAAAAATCGGTTACGAATAAAAACGCGTTGACGATTACGCCGTACACGCACGACGAAGTGGAAGAATACGTTAAGAAATCGGGCGGTAAAATCATTGCGGGGAAAGGCGCAACCTTCTACGGAATTGCGGCGTCCGTATGCCATATCGTAAAGAATATCTATTCGGGCGCGGATACGGTTGCCACCGTTTCTACGTTGTTAAACGGCGAATACGGCGTTTCCGACGTATGTTTAAGTACGCTTTGCGTGCTTGGTAAAGAAGGGGTAAAAACGACGCTTACGCCCGCGCTTTCCCAAGATGAAATAGAAAAATTCCAAAAGAGCGCAGAGGCAATGAAAGAAGTTATCGCGCAAGTGAATTTTTAAGATTTGGAGATAGACGAAATGGAATACCGTATTGAAAAAGACACGATGGGGGAAATGCAAGTCCCCGCAGACAGATATTGGGCGGCGCAAACGCAAAGAAGCTTTCAAAACTTCCGTATCGGCGACGAAGTAATGCCCCGCGAAATTACGCGCGCGTTCGGCGTGTTGAAAAAAGCGGCGGCGCTTGCCAACTACGCGCTTGGTAAACTTCCCGAAGAAAAGAAAAACGCGATTTGCGCGGCTTGCGACGAAGTGATTTCGGGGGAATTGAATTCTCATTTCCCGCTCGTCGTATGGCAAACGGGTAGCGGTACGCAATCGAATATGAACGCAAACGAAGTAATTGCCAATCGTGGCAACGAAATTGCGGGCAAAAAGCTTTTGCACCCCAACGACGACATCAATAAAAGTCAAAGCTCGAACGACACGTTCCCTACGGCAATGCATATCGCGGCGGTAACGGCGATTGAAGATAATCTCTTCCCCGCTATGGATACGCTCGTGGCAACGTTGAAACGTTTGGAAAAGGAAAACGAAGGGATTGTAAAGAGCGGTAGAACGCACTTACAAGACGCCGTTCCTATCGCGTTTTCGCAAGAAATCAGCGGTTGGACGAATATGATTGAAAAGACGAAAGCGCAAATTACGTTGGCGCTCGACGGCTTGAAAGAACTCGCGCTTGGCGGTACGGCTGTCGGCACGGGGCTTAACGCGCCCAAAGGCTTTGCGGAAGAAGTAGCGGCGCAAGTGAGCAATCTTACGGGCAAAAAGTTCGTAACGGCTGGTAATAAATATCACGCGTTAACGTCGAAAGACGAATTGGTGTTCGCGCACGGCGCGTTGAAAGCGCTTGCGTGCAACCTTATGAAGATTGCAAACGACGTACGTTGGCTCGCGAGCGGACCGCGCGACGGTTTGGGGGAAATTTTCATTCCCGAAAACGAGCCTGGTTCGTCGATAATGCCAGGAAAAGTAAATCCTACGCAATGCGAATCTATGACGATGGTTGCCGTGCAAGTAATGGCAAACGACGTAGCGGTTGGGTTCGGCGCGTCGCAAGGCAATTTCGAATTAAACGTATTTATGCCCGTCATTATTTATAATTTCTTGCAATCGGTACGCTTGCTTGCAGACGGTATCCGTTCGTTTGAAAGTAACTGCGTAACGGGCATTAAGGCAAACAAAGAAAAAATGAAACACAATCTTTACAATTCTTTGATGTTGGTAACGGCGCTCAATCCGTATATCGGATACGAAAACGCGGCGAAAACGGCAAAGAAAGCGTATAAGGAAAACATTTCCTTAAAAGAAGCTTGTGTAGCGCTCGGTTTCCTTACGGCGGAAAAATTCGACGAAGTATTCCGTCCGGAAGAAATGGCGTATCCCCAAAAATAACGGATAATCGAATAAAAAAGGTAGCGTATATAATATGATGAAAATCAGTTACTATCCCGGCTGTACGCTCAAAACGAAAGCGAAAGATTTAGACGTAACGGCTCGTCTTTGCGCGAAAGCTTTGGGCGTAGAAATGGATGAAATTGAAAATTGGCAATGCTGTGGCGCGGTGTACCCGATGGGTACGGACGAAATCGCCACCAAGCTTTCAGCGGTGCGCGCGTTGGATTACGCAAAGCATAACGGCGGAAAACTTCTTACGCTTTGTTCTGCTTGCCACAACGTAATTAAGCGTACCAACGAAGATATGAAAACGAACGACGATATTCGGTTTCGCGCAAACAATTATTTAAAACTTGCCGAGCCGTACGCGGGTGAAACGGAAGTTTTGCATTATTTGGAACTGTTGAAAAACGTCGTCGGTTTCGACAATATCAAAAAAGCGGTTGTAAAACCTTTAAATCGCAAAATCGGCGCATATTACGGTTGTTTGCTCCTTCGTCCAAGTGGCGTTATGGCGTTTGACAATCCCGAAAATCCGACGATTATAGAAGATTTTATTCGCGCAATCGGCGGTACGCCCGTCGTATATCCTTTCCGTAACGAATGTTGCGGAGCGTACGTATCTTTAAAGAACGGCAATCTTCCCAAAGAAAAGAGCCGTAAAGTACTTACAAGCGCGAAAGAAAAGGGTGCGGAAGAAGTCATCACGGCTTGTCCGCTTTGCTTGTACAATTTACAAGTAAACGGCGACAACGTACTTCCCGTAAAATATTTCACCGAACTTTTGGCGGAAGCGTTGGGGGTAGAAGTATGACGAAAGAAGAACGCATTGAAAATTTAAAAATATTAAGTGGCACGGACGTAAGAAAATGTATGAAGTGCGGTAAATGTTCGGGGCGTTGTCCCGCGTTTAAGGATATGGATATCAAACCGCATCAATTCGTTTCCTTGCTCGAAAAAGGCAAAATCGAAGTTTTGTTGCAAAGCAAAGCGATTTGGAACTGTCTTTCTTGTATGGCGTGCGTAGAACGTTGTCCGCGTGGCGTTGCTCCTGCAAACGTAGTGGAAGCGGTGCGTGATACGGTGGTGCGAATGAAAGAAAACAACGGCATAAAAGCGGAAGAAATTCCGCCGATTGTCGACGAACTCATTCCCCAACAACTTCTCGTTAGCGCGTACAGAAAGTATAATAAATAATAAAAATCTAAAGAAAGAGAGTAAAAGAGATGCAAAGAATAGGTGTTTTTATTTGTTGGTGTGGCAGTAATATCGCGGCAACGGTAGACGTAGTAAAAGTAGCGGAAGTTATGAAAGACGAACCTGGCGTCGTATTTTCCGCAAACTACCAATATATGTGCTCCGAAAACGGTCAACAGCTTATCAAGCAAGCGATTAAAGAACATAATTTGACGGGTATCGTCGTCGGTTCTTGTTCGCCGAGAATGCACGAAGCAACTTTCCGTAAAACGGCGGCTGCGGCTGGCTTAAACCCGTTTATGGTGGAAATCGCGAATATCCGTGAACATTGTTCGTGGATACATAAAGATATGGACGAGGCAACGGAAAAAGCGATTATACTCGTTCGTACGGCGATTGCAAAAGTAAAATTAAACGCTCCGCTTATGGAAGGCGAAAGTCCCGTAGTAAAACGCGCGTTGGTTATCGGCGGCGGTATTGCGGGTATTCAAGCTGCGCTCGATATTGCGGACGCGGGTTTTGAAGTGGATATCGTGGAAAAGAACGCGACGATTGGCGGAAGAATGGCGCAAATTGATAAAACGTTCCCTACGCTCGACTGTTCGGCTTGTATTCTTACGCCGAAGATGGTGGATTGCGCGCAACACGAAAAAATTGATATCCTTTCCTACTCGGAAGTGGAAGACGTAAAAGGTTTCGTTGGTAATTTCAACGTAAAAATCCGTCGTAAAGCAAGATACGTAGACGAAACGAAGTGTACGGGTTGTAAGATTTGTATGGATAAATGTCCGTCCAAAAAAGGTTTAAACACCTTTAATATGGGCTTGAACACCCGTCCTGCAATCCATATCCCGTTTGCGCAAGCGATTCCCAACGTGGCGGTAATCGACCCTGAACAATGCATAAAACTCAAGACGGGTAAGTGCGGTATTTGTCAAAAATTCTGTGGCGCAGGCGCGATTGATTACGAACAAAAAGATACGTTTATCGAACGTCAATACGGCGCAATCGTCGTGGCGACGGGCTTTAAACCGATTGCTCTCGACAATTTCAACGAATACGGATACGCGGATAATAAAGATGTTATCACGTCGCTTGAATTGGAAAGATTGATGAACGCGGCTGGCCCTACGAACGGCGTGTTGCTCCGTCCTTCCGACGGCGAACACCCGAAAGTGGTTACGTTTATCCAATGCGTAGGCTCGCGTGATACCAGCGGTTGCGGAAAACCGTACTGTTCGAAAATTTGTTGTATGTACACGGCGAAACACGCAATGCTTATCCGTGAAAAATATCCCGACACCGAAGTACACGTATTCTATATCGACGTGCGTACGCCTGGTAAGAACTACGACGAATTCTACCGTCGCGCGGTAGAACAATACGGCGTAGATTACATTAAAGGTATGGTTGGCAAAGTGTACAACGAAAACGGTAAATTGATGGTGCAAGGCTCGAACTTGATTGACAACGAACAAATCACCATTGAATCCGACCTTGTCGTCTTGGCTGCGGCAATCGAACCCGAACCTTCGGTTAGAAAGGTGGCAACGCTCCTTACGGCAAGCATCGACACCAACAATTTCCTTACCGAATCGCACGCGAAACTTCGTCCGGTAGAAAGCCCGACGGCTGGCGTATATCTTGCCGGCGTATGTCAAGGGCCGAAAGACATACCCGAAACGGTTTCGCAAGCGTCCGCTTGCGCGGCAAAGGTTATAGGACTTCT
>JAZNIR010000164.1:0-6876 GCA_045577595.1 Candidatus Scatosoma sp. | reverse complement strand
ACGCTTGCATCCTACGTATTACCGCGGCTGCTGGCACGTAGTTAGCCGATGCTTATTCTGTGGGTACAGTCACTTTCTTCGTCCCCACTTAAAGAGCTTTACAATCCGAAAACCTTCTTCACTCACGCGGCATTGCTGGGTCAGAGTTGCCTCCATTGCCCAATATTCCCCACTGCTGCCTCCCGTAGGAGTCTGGACCGTCTCTCAGTTCCAATGTGGCCGATCACCCTCTCAGGTCGGCTACCCATCGTCGGCTTGGTGGGCCGTTACCTCACCAACTACCTAATGGGACGCGAGCTCATCCATACCCGATAAATCTTTTACCTCTATGGGATGCCCCATCGTGGTCTTATGCGGTATTAGCAGTCGTTTCCAACTGTTATTCCCCTGGTATGGGCAGATTGCTCACGCGTTACTCACCCGTCCGCCACTCACGCAATCCCCGAAAGGCTTGCGTTCGTTCGACTTGCATGTGTTAAGCATGCCGCCAGCGTTCATCCTGAGCCAGAATCAAACTCTTAAGTTTAATTGTTTAAAGTCATTACTGCTTACCAGTAATAACGGCTCTAACTTGTTTTTGTTATCTCTTTGCTGACTTGCTTTCAAGGTTACTTAAATCTTACTTTAAGCACTTCTTTTTAAAATTAACGGAAATTACCTTTTCATTTGCATTTGCTGTCAAATAAAATCTCATTTCTTTCTTATTCTGTTTTTAATCTGCTTTTTCCAAGCTTTCCGGCTTGGCGCTTGTCCCCTCGCGGCGACAGCTTGTATATAATACCACAATCTTATTACCTTTGTCAACTGTTTTTTCGCACTTTTTTAATTTTTTTTGAAAAAATTTTAAAATGTCTGCAACCCCTTATAAATAAAGGCTTGCAGACATTTTTTTCGACAAAATTCCGTTATTTTTTTATAGGGAAAGTAAAATTTTCTTCTTCCATAAAATAGAAAATCTCTTTCGTTTCCCGTAAATACTTTTTTAAATCGGCGTTCGTCGTTACCCAATCAGGCAAATACGTTCCGCCCCTATATTCGTTTTCCGCAAAATGGTAATCCGTACCGCAAGTAAGCAGTTTTCCGTGCGACTCAGCAAAAGAATGACAGCGTCCCCGATTTGCCCTATCCCTTTTATCGCAGTTTACTTCCACGCCGTGCATATACGCAGGATTGGCGGGACGCATATCGTCGCAATATCCCGTATTCGCGCGATAGGGATGCGCTTGCAATAATAAAAGGTCGTTTTCTTGGCAAAAATCAAAGAGTTGCTTTTGATTGTACTGATAAAGGCAAGGCGCTTTTAATAAGGTTTCCTTTTCCCAACCGTATAACAACCAATCGGAATAAAACGGCTCGTTTATCGAAACTTCCAACCCTAAAAGTAAGCGAAAATCCTTTTTTTCGGCGTACGCTTTTCCACGCTCGTACTCGTCCACCACCTTTTTCATAAACTTCTCGTTTTCCGACGGCGGATAATACCACGACTGACAATGATTGCAAAGAATAGCCCCGTCGTATCCCAGCGATTTTTTACAATCGACGATTTCTTCCACGCGGATACGGCTACACAAGCTCACCCCGCTGGAATGTACGTGCATATCCATTTTATAAAAGTTTTCCATAATCTCTCCTTTTTTACGGTTTTATTATACCCTTAAAATAGCCGATTGTCAACGGTTTGCCAACGATTTTTCTTGACATTTCGCGCGCGGGCGTGTACAATATATAATATATAGTAAAAACGAACGGTTCGTCCTTTCGAAAGGAGCGGGTATGCTTTTATATTTACAAATCACCTTTATCATTCTTTCGGCGATATGCGTCGGCGCGTTGTTGCCCGTCGGTACGTACTTGGGCTGGACGTGGGCAGGCGCGTGCATTTTATTGGCGGTGCTTTTCTTCGGCTTGACGTTGCTTTGCAAACAAGCGCGGACGGCGCGGGGCGAAACGGACGAAGAAAATCCAAGCGAAACGCAAAATGAAAACGACGAAAAATAAAAATAACGCTCAACCGATTGGTTGAGCGTTTTGTTTTCCACCGCACGGCGTTTACCCGCCGAGCCATACTTATTGCGCGTCCGCTACGGGGTACACGCTTGCTTTTTTCTTGTCTTTTCCGAATCTCTCATAACGAACGACGCCGTCCACAAGCGCGAAAAGCGTATCGTCTTTGCCAATACCTACGTTTGCGCCGGGATGAATTTTCGTTCCTCTTTGACGGACGAGAATGTTGCCCGCGAGAACTGCTTGACCGTCGCTACGCTTCGTGCCAAGTCTTTTCGCTTCGCTGTCTCTACCGTTGTGCGAAGAACCCGTACCTTTCTTATGAGCGAATAAACTGATAAAAATCATTTTTATTTTCTCCTTAATTTAAATTTCTTGGTGCTTTCCTTTTGAAAGCGGTGCTTGCCGATTAAAGTTCGATTTTTTCTACTTTAACAGCGGTGAAGGGTTGTCTGTGCCCTTGCTTCTTACGTTCGTTCTTCTTTGCTTTATACTTGAAAACGATAATCTTTTTCGCTTTGTCTTGTTTAACGACCGTTGCGGTTACTTTCGCATTTGCTACGTCAGCGCCCGTTTTAATACCGTTTTCGTCGGAAACCATAAGCACTTTGAAAGAAACTGCGTCGCCTTCGTTTGCCGCAAGTTTTTCTACGCGTACTACGTCGCCTTCCGCCACTTTGTATTGCTTATTCCCGTTATCGATAATAGCGTACATAAGTTTTTTACCTCCACTTTCCAGTCTCGAAGAACCACAAGGCGCGCTTTTTTACGGAATTTCCGTAAAATTTGCGACTTAAAAAAGCCCGTTTCTATCGGCTCGTGTATTACTATATCACATTATTTCGCTATTAGTCAAGCAATTTTGCTCGGTTTTTTAAAATTTCCGTAAAAACCGCATATTTCCTTTTTAACCGTTCAAACTGTTAGAAAAGGAGATTGGATTATGGAAAACGAACAAAGCAAAAAAGTAGAAGAAGTGTTATCCGAAGTGTATAGAAACGCGCAACTTGCCTTGCAATCTATCAGCGATATTATGCCACAAGTGGACGATTTGAAAGTACGCGAAGAACTTTCTTATCAACACGAAGAATACGAAAAAATTTCCGCCAAAGCGTCTATGCTCGCCAAAAATATGGGTACGGAATTAAAAGAACCGAATTTTATGAAAAAGGCAATGATGTGGGGCGCAATTAAAATGAGTACGCTCACCGACAACTCCCCCGCGCATATTGCGGATAAAATGATACAAGGTACGGTGATGGGCATCACCGCTTTGCGCAAATCCGCCAGCGAATTGCCCACCAGCGACGAAGACGAAACGGGCGTGGTGAAATTGTTGGAAGAAATGGTGGCTATGGAAGAAACGTTTGAAAAGCGTTGGAAAGACTTTTTATAATATATATAATAAGGAAGGCGATACGTTTTACGCGTACCGCCTTTTTTATCGTTATTCTCCCTTTTTCCGTTTTCTATTCGTCAATATAAATTTCAAAACCGCCGCGCCGATAATCACGACGTATCCCAAAACGCTCCACCAATCGGGATATTCGTTTAAAAACAACAATCCGAGCCCCGCCGTGAATAACACTTGCGAATAATCGTACACGGAAATTTCTTTCGCGGGGGCGCAAGAATACGCTTTGGTTACGCAAAATTGCGCGCAAGCCGCCGACAATCCCGCCAGCAGTAAATACAGCGTTTGCAAGCCCGTCATAGGTTGATATTGCGCAATCGTTATCGGCAACACCGCAAGGCAGGAGAACGTCGAAAAGAAAAATACGATTACCGCCGCGCGCTCCCCTTTACCTCCCAAATAATGCACGAACGTATAGGCAAGCCCCGCTCCCAAACCGCCGAGCACACCCGCCAGCGCAGGCAAACTTTGCGAAAAGTCAAAAGACGGTTTTACGACGAACAACGCTCCGCCAAACGCTACGCCCACCAACAGCCAATCGCTCCACTTGGTTTTTTCTTTTAATAACAACGCAGAAAAAATCACCGAGAAAAAGGGCGCGAGTTTGTTTAAGATGGACGCGTCGGAAATATTCATATTATCAATCGCGTAAAAATTGCCGACTATCCCCACCGTACCCGCAATCGAACGCGCCAACAGCGCGGGTAAGCTCCCTTTTTGCATTCGAAACGAACCGCTTTTAAGCAGAGCGAAAAAGGCTACGATTGCCGCCACCAAATTTCGAAAAAAGGATTTTTGAAAGGTGGGCAAATCGCCCGAATAACGGACAAAAAGGCTCATTAGCGCGAAGAAAAACGCCGACAACACGATATACGCAACGCCCCGCCAAGCCCGATTATTTTTTACGTTTAATTGTTGATTTTCCGTTTCCATACGGTTTTATTATACGCCTAAAATGAAAAAAAGTAAACGGAATACGTTTACTTTAAAGCGGTTTTTTAAAATATTTATTTTCTTCTTCGTTTACACCAAGTCCGCCGTTTGCATAACGGACATTTTAAAAGCCTTGTCGTTCCCACGTGTATACCGTTTACATACTCGCTAAGCGTAGGCGTAAAACGGTGTCCGCAGTTTTTACATTCGTATTCGGCAAAACGTAAATCCAATTTAATACAAAAAAACACGACAATCATCAGTAGGATAAGGCCAACGACAACCATTACAATTGCGCCCCATTCGGGCAAAGGCAAAAAAGCGGCGGTGATTATAATTGCAAGCGAAACGAACACGCCTATTAGGCAAGCCACTCCGCCCCACAGCTCTTTTTTCGTCATTTTCTTTTCGCTCATTTTCTCAACGCTCCTTATTATTATCATAACATATTTTTATTGGGCTGTCAATAAAATTTAGTTCGACTTAACGTCTACACAAAAGAAACGACAATAGCAACCAACTTTACGAAACAAAGTTCCAGTTGCCAAATTCACTGCCGTCGAAAAAATGATGCCTGTTGTAAAAGGTACAACCGCTATTCAACGGCGCACCATCGAGCCCGCTGGTACGGACGACTTCTTCTTTATCCAACGCCACCACTCGCATTATCGGGGAATTATACTTCTTTTTCATTTTGCTTTCCTTTGTACGTAATTTAATAATTTCCCCCTTCGTTTTTAAATTATATCAGAATTATAGTTCTATGTCAACTATTTTTAGAATAAAAGTTCTAAAATAATAGTATGATATTCGCGGAAAAATTACAACAATTGATGAAAGACAATGAAGTCAGCCAATCCTTTTTGGCAAAAGAAATCGGTTACACCCAACGCGCCGTTTCCAAATGGGTGAACGAACAAGCCGAGCCGACGGCAACGGCTATCGTGCGTTGCGCCACGTTTTTCGGCGTATCCACCGATTATTTATTGGGATTGGAAGATTAAAACACGGCGTTCGCCGTGTTGAAAATTTGCGGGATAAAGACGCAAACGAACGCTTTTTTAAGGCGTGCGTTTTTCTTGGTTAAGCAAACAAAAAAATAAAAGGCTATCCGATTGGATAGCCTTTTATTTTTTTCGTTGATTAGTCGAGTTTTTCGAGAAGTCTTAAATCAATACCCTTTTCGCCGATTTTGATGATTTCCACCTTTACTTTATCGCCGATATTGAGTACGTCTTCCACTTGGTTGACTCTTTGTTCGGAAAGTTTGGAAATATGAATCATTCCGTCCTTTCCAGGCGCAAATTCCACAAACGCGCCTACTTTCGACAAGATGCGTACGACGACGCCTACGAACATATCGCCCACTTCGGGGTCGTGCGCAATCGATTCCACAATCGCTTGCGCGCGTTTCGCGTTGGCAATATCGCCAAAGCAAGCGATACAAACCGTTCCGTCTTCTTCAATGTCGATTTTCGTGCCCGTTTGTTCGATAATCTTGTTGATAACTTTGCCTTGCTTACCAACCACGTCGCCAATCTTTTCGGGATTGATTTTAAACGTAACGATTTTCGGCGCGTAAACGGAAAGTTCTTCCTTAACAGCGGGGATACATTCGAGCATCTTGCCCAAAATGTGTCTTCTTGCTTCTTGCGCTTGCGCAATCGCGTCGAGCATAATTTCTTCGGAAATACCCTTAATTTTGATATCCATTTGAATAGCCGTAATACCCTTTTCCGTACCCGCTACTTTAAAGTCCATATCGCCAAGGAAGTCTTCCAAACCTTGAATATCCGTCATAATGACGTACTTGCCCGTTTCTTGGTCTTTAATCAAGCCCATAGCGCAACCTGCAACGGGCGCTTTAATAGGAACGCCTGCGTCCATAAGCGCCATCGTCGAACCACACACCGACGCCATCGACGACGAACCGTTGGACGAATAAATATCCGAAACCACGCGGATTGCGTAAGGGAATTCGCTTTCGTCGGGGATTACGGGAACGAGCGCGCGTTCTGCAAGCGCACCGTGTCCTATTTCACGACGACCAGGACTTCTTAAAGGCTTCGCTTCGCCCGTAGAATAACCGGGGAAGTTGTATTGGTGCATATATCTCTTTTCTTCTTCTTCGTCAAGCCCTTCCATTCTTTGCGCTTCGCCAAGCATACCGAGCGTACACGTCGTAAGCGCTTGGGTTTGTCCACGCGTGAACACAGCCGAGCCGTGTACGCGGGGAAGAATACCGTGTTCGCACCAAATCGGGCGGATTTCTTTAAGCGTTCTGCCGTCGGGACGAACGCCGTTATCGAAAATCTTCGCGCGTACAATCGCTTTTACGATATAATAAATGGAATCTTTTACTTCGCGCATTTTGTCGGGATAGATTTCCGCAAAATGTTCGACGATTTCCGCTTCCGCCGCTTCTTGACGAGCTTGTCTTTCTTGACGGTCAAACGTGTCGAGAGCGTCGTAGAGCTTTTGATAGCCGTATTCTTTAACAGCCGCGTCAAGCTCTTCGGGAATCT
>JAZNIR010000163.1:0-2449 GCA_045577595.1 Candidatus Scatosoma sp. | reverse complement strand
CTATTCAAATTTGCGTGAATAAAATTGAGGCGAAAACGGTTTCTCTTTATATGGGACATTCGGACGTTCAAACCACTTTGCGTATCTATACGCACCCCGAACAACTCAATCGAGCAGTATTTTTGAACGGGAAGTTAACAGAAAATGAAAAATTAGAACATTTGAAACGCGAATACGCGGTAGGTCTTGAAATTATTGACAATTTCATCAAATAATTTACCCACTTTCTGCCCAATTTTGCCCATAAAATTATTGAAAAATAGAATAAAAATGAAAAATTGAAGTTGTAGACATGAAAAAAGCAAACAAAAAAACTGTCAGTTTGTTCAAAAACCAACAGTTTTTCGGCTTTGGCGCAGAGAAAGGGATTTGAACCCTTGTATACATTCCTGCATAACACGATTTCGAATCGTGCGCGTTCAACCGCTCCGCCATCTCTGCAAACAGCTTTTATATTATATATCATTCCCGATAAAAAATCAACTGTTTTTCCCTATGTATCAAGAAAAAAAAAGAGTAATTTCCAAAGAAACTACTCTTTTTCTCTTTTTTTAGAAAGGCAACAACACCAACAAGTTACACGATATTACTATCAATACCAATGCAAACGGATACGTTGCCGCGTAAGCGGAAGATACGTCGTCCGTGCCTGCCGTCGAAATCAACGCACCGAGCGCCGGCGTACTCGTCATACCACCCGTAATCGAACCGAGATTGTTGAAAATAGAAAGTTTAAATACGAATTTACCGAGAATAAATCCGAGAATCATCGGTACGGTTGCCATAATGATACCGTAAACGATATACACCCATTTAAACGCGGAAACGAAACGCACGCCACCAGGCACGCCCGCACCGACAAGGAAAAGCACCAAACCGAATTCGCGGAGCATATTCAACGTTTGTTTGGAAACTTTCATATCAATTTTACCGATATGTCCAAAATGTCCGATAATCAAACCGGCAATCAACGTGCCACCGCTCTTACCAAAACTGAAATAGTTGCCCCTACCGATAGGCACTTTCACACAACCGATTAAAAGCCCCAACACAATCGCGATAAAGAACGGGAAGAAACCGAATTCTTCTAATTGCCAACGCTTCTTGCCGTCTTCTTTGATTTGAATGGTGTTTGCCGCCACGAAACTTTCTCTTTCTTTGGCAACGTCCACTTTTAAAAGTTTAGGCATAAGTTGTACAAAAAGTACCACGCCTAAAACGCCGTATAAATACCCGATTCCGTAACCCGCCGTAACGTCGCCTGCAAGTAAACCGGCGGATTCTTTTGCCGCACCGAACGCAGGCGTAGACGTAAGCGAACCGGACAAAAGCCCCGTACCCATAGCCACGTTCATATTCGGGTCGAGCCAAGAAATAAGCACCGTAATACCCACGCCCGTAAGCACGATAGCCGCGCCCATTACCACGTACGACATCATCTTTTTGTTAAAAGAGCGGAAGAATTTAGGCCCTGCAATCAAACCGACTGCCGTAACGAACAACAACGTACCGATATCGGAAATCGTGCTAAATACGCTGGATTTATCCGAATTCCACAACGTAATCGTTTTTCCACCAATCGTCATATCGGGCACGTAGGAAAAGAATACGCCTACTAAAATTGCAACGAGCAATACGCCCGCCGTACCAAGCGATATGCCTTTAATTTTAATCGCCCCGATTGCATAACCGAGCGACGCAATCAAAAACACGAACAACAACGGTATTAACAACGAATTAAACACCTGATAAAAATAATCCATATAATTTTCTCCTATATATTGACGGACGAAAACGCACAAAGCGTACTTACCCCGTGCGTTTTGTCCTTTTATATTTCATCAATCCCCTAAAAGCCGTTAATTAGCTTGTCTTCTATAATCGGGAAGGAGTTTCGGAGAGTATACTTCCGTAGAAATACCCGCTTCTTCCAATTCTTTCTCGAATTCGTCTACGTGCGCAAGCGTAAGTTCTTTTAATTCTACGCTCTTGCACTTTTCGCCCGCTTGTTGTCCCGCGTTTCTACCAAATACGATAATATCAAGCAGTGAGTTGCCCATAAGACGGTTCGTGCCGTGAATACCGCCAACCGCTTCGCCCGCTACGTACAAGTTTTCAATGCACGTCATACCGTTTGCGCCGATATCCAAACCACCGTTTTGATAGTGCAACGTAGGATAGATAAGAATCGGTTCTTTACGGATATCAATGCCGTATTTTCCAAACATACGGAGCATTGCGGGAATACGTTTTTCAATCGTGCCTTCGCCACCTATCATATCAATCATAGGAGTGTCAAGCCATACGCCTTCGCCGTCGGTAGTCTTAATACCGTTGTCGCGCTTTTTACATTCTCTAATGATAGAAGATGCAGTAACGTCACGAGTTTCTAGCGAATATACAAACGCTTCACCGTCTTTATTTACGAGTTGAGCGCCGAGTAAGTCGG
>JAZNIR010000162.1:0-2584 GCA_045577595.1 Candidatus Scatosoma sp. | reverse complement strand
CTAAGCCTTTATGACGACTTTTGATCGCACTTTTGAGCGCGCCGATAATATCTTCCGTCGTTAGATGTTTAAACTCAAACACGCGACAACGGGAAACGATTGCGGGCGTCATTGCCGCATAGGGATTTTCCGTCGTAGAACCGATAAAAATAATCGTACCTTGCTCGATTGCAGGAAGCAACGAATCGCTTTGCGTTTTATTAAAACGGTGGCATTCGTCCAATAATAAATAAGTACGTTTATTATACAATTTTAAGTTTTCCCGCGCTATTTCCACCGCTTTTTTAACGTCCGCCACCCCTGCGTTGACGGCGTTGAGTTTGATAAACTCGCCGTTGGTGCGGAGCGCGATTATATTGGCGAGCGTCGTTTTTCCACAACCGGGTGGCCCGTAAAAAATACAACTGCCTAAACGGTCGGTGGCGATAGCGCGACGAAGGAGCGAGCCTTCCGCAACGATATGCTTTTGCCCGATAAATTCGTCCAACGAATTCGCGCGCATACGCTCGGCAAGCGGTTTCGCCTTCTCTTCGTTTTTGTTAAAATCGAATAAATCCATTCTTTTACTCCTGCAACGCAGTCTTTATTTTATCCGCGTTTTCCAATCCCAACTCGTACCCTTTTTCGTACGCCGTTTTCGTTTGTTTTAGCGAATATTGGCTCATATTTCCCAAATCGGGTTCCAGCCAAAAATCAATCAAATCCTTGCCTTGTTGGCGTTTGTTACGGGTGCGGTGATTGTCCATAATATCCAACGTCTCCAACAAAACACCTATCGTACTGGGGCATTTTTCCTTACAATCCCGCCAACCGAGCACGTCCACGCAAACGACGACGTCTGCGCCAAGCGCTTTCACCTGTCGAAAAGGTACTCTCTCCAATACGCCCCCGTCGATTAAACGCATATTGTCCTTTTCCGTCGGGCGGAAAATGGACGGAATACTCGACGATGCAATCACCGCGTCCACAACCTTGCCTTCCTTAAATTCCACCACGCTTTGGCTAATCATATCCACCGCTACGCAAGAAAAGGGAATCTTTAAATCGGCAAAATCCAAATCGCCCACGTTTTTTAACAGCAATTTTCGTACGTTGCGCGTATCAAACAAGCCCCCGCGTTTTCCCGTCGGCGCGATTAAATCCAATAACCGCAGTTTAAACACCGCTTTTTTCATCTTTTCAATCGACGTTCCCGCCGCGTACGCCGCACCAACCACCGAGCCCATTGACGAACCGCTGATACAATCGGGTTTTATTCCTTTTTCTTCCAACGCTTGCAAAAAACCGATATGCGCCACGCCACGACTACCGCCCGCGCCAAGCGCCAAGCCGAGTTTCTTTTTCATAACGCCCCCTTTTTTTAATAAACGGTATGTACGCGCAAACGCCGATTTTTATTGACGAGAGTACGCCCCCAACAGTTTACATTCCAACGTATCCGCTTGAATGGACGAAAGCATTTCTTTTACTTCGTCTTTGCCTATATCGCAATCCGCCTCGATAAAGAAACGGTATTCGCCCAAACGGTTTTTAACGGGACGGCTTTCAATCTTCGTCATATTCACGCCGTATTTTGCAATAATTTGCAAAAGTTCTAACAAACTGCCTGGCTTGTGCAAGCAAACCGCCGAAAAGAAAATTCTTTCGCTGGTTTTAGGCAAACTCTTTTCCCCTTTTTTAATAAGCAAAAAGTGGGTGAGATTGTTTTTATCGTTAGAAATACATTCTTCGCTCATTACGTATTCCCCGCGCAAATTTTCTATATGCGCGCCTGCAATCGCCGCGCTTTTGCCCGTATCGTCTTCCATCACTTTGGTTACGCCAAAAGCGGTGGATTCCGCGTCCCGCAACGACGCAAACGGCATTTCTTTGCTTAAAAACACCGAGCATTGGTCAAGCGCTTGACGGTGGGAATACACTCTGCCGATTTCCGAAAATTTAACGCCTTTTTTATAAATCAAACGGTGGTCGAGCTTTAACACCGCTTCCTTTACGGCGTACAAATCTTCTTTTTCTTGCAATAAATCGAGCGCTTGCAATACGCCCCCTTGCACGCTGTTTTCAATAGGAATCGCCGCCGCGTCCACCCGTCCGCAATCCACAGCGGAAAGCACTTCGGAAAAATTACGGAAAGGAATACATTCGTCCCAATTTTTGCCCGTCGTTTCGCCGATAGATTCGCTTTTTAAAAAGGTGCGTGCCGCCAAATGGGAATAACTGCCTTCCGGCCCTAAATACGCTATTTTCATAAATATTCTCCTTTCTCTTCCTTTTATACCTGTTCTGCCAAGTCGCAAAGCAACCGTTCGGTGTCTTCCCAACCAAGACAAGGGTCGGTGATGGATTTTCCGAACACTTCGTCGTGTTTTTGCGTGCCTTCCACCAAAAAGCTTTCAATCATAAAACCTTTCACAAGTTTTTTGAAATCGGCGTCGAAACGACGGTTTTGCATTACTTCTTCCGCAATACGGATTTGTTGTTTAAACTGCTTGCCCGAATTGGAATGGTTGGTGTCGATAATCACGGCGGGATTTTGCAAATTGCTTCCCCCGTACATTTCCGCAAGTTGCATCACCGTTTCGTA
>JAZNIR010000161.1:0-2577 GCA_045577595.1 Candidatus Scatosoma sp. | reverse complement strand
CGCTTGGCCTCCGACTTTACGTTTGTATGTATTTCAACGGCGAAATCGTCGGCTATTATAACTACGTTCCCACGAATAACACCCTTTCGGCGTATATTTACAACCCCTATTTAAGTGGCACTTACGCCAACGTTTCCTTATCGCTTACCGACAGCTACGAAGGCGAATGGATTAGCGATTCCCCCGTTTTTGAAAACGTGGAATTCGACGGCGCGGGCTTTATCAACGGCGCGGGCAAAGTGTATATTAACGGCGCGGAAACGCCCGTAACGTACACGCTTGGCGATTACACCTTAAACGGCACGTTCACCTACGGCGGTGCGCGTTACGAAATTTCCTACGACGAAGACAACGAACTCGTGTATATTAAAAACGGCGCAATCGTGAGCGAATTACAACGGAAAGACCGTTTTGCGGATATCGTTTTAATCGACGAAAACGGCACGACGTACGCGTTTGACGGCAAGAGCAAGTTGGATAAAATGGGCAAGCTCACTCAAACGACGGCGGGTGGCGTTACGGGCGAATTTTTCTACGATTGGATAAACGAAAATACGTACGCTATTTTGAAAAACAACCAAACGGTGGCTACGCTTACGCAAAGCGGAAACGCATTCCAAGTAGAATGGCTTAACGGCGACGAAACGACGCAACTGCTGATACAAAACGAATATATGGGCAAATGGGCGATTTCCAGCGGATTCGGTATGTTTGAAATCGGCGCGACGGATATCAACGGAAAAATCTCCGCCGTGTACGACGGATACAACGTCGAACTTATCAAAACGGACAGCGGATATAAATTTTCTTACACCGATATTACGAATATGCCCTACACCTATTACGTAATGAAAAACGAAGGATATCTCTTCTTGTCCGAATACGAAGATTTCCGTTCTTATTCCTACTGCGTAAAATGTTACGAACCGTTGCTTGGAAAATGGGTGTGGAATAAAAACACCGACACCGTTTTGGAATTTGACGGTATCGTAGAAAATTGGCCCGATTGGCTGGGCACGGCTCGTTTCACCGTTTTTGGGGAAAACGCTAATTCGTACACCTATTACTACTACACGATGATAGACGACGTGATTCTTATGCGCTCCGTCGACCAACTTAACGGCGAAAGAGCGTATTACAGACTCGAATGGACGACGGACGTAGATAATCCTAACGCATTCGTTTGCGACGACGGAAATTCGGTACGCGCGTTTATACGCGTACAAGTTGATTCGTTGTACGGCAATAAGGCGCACGGCGTAACCGACAGCGATAAAAACACCGTATACGTATTCGACGGCGGTAACGTGGGCAATCAACTCGGCGCAATTAAAGTCAACGGCGAAAAGGTTTACGATTACAAAATCGTCAACGTACTCACCAACGATTCCGCCGAACTCGAACTCACCGATTTGAGCGGTAAAAAATACACCGCTCTTCTCGATTATAACGATTTGGAAAACATCGTTTTGAAATCGATCATGCCACTTGAAGAAGTGTAAGCAACAACGTATATACAAAAAATAACCGAGCTTGTAGGCTCGGTTATTTTTATCGAAAGACCTTGCAAATTAAGCGTTTAAACGGCGTTATTTTCTCGTTTTTTTAATCAAGCGCGGAATTACACAATCTGCACGGCAATCCCCTTTTTACGCCCGTTTAAACGGCTTGTGCGTAAAACAAAAAGCAATCCGAATCGGATTGCTTTTTAAAGGATTTTAACCGCCGATTAGTTCAAATTTTCAGGGGCTTCGCCACGGTCTTCGGGGAACATCGTTCCTGCGGGAATTACGGGCAAAATCAAAGGATTGATAAACGCGTTTGCGGTGAGCGCGGACACAGCCGAACGGAGATAAGGATATACGATTTCCGTCATATTGATAACAAGGTCTTGTCTGTCCATATCGTTTTCAATTTCTTCCGCTTCGAATACGCCAACCAAACGCGCTTTTACGTTGAAGGGTTTGGGGGATTCTTCGGTGGATTCCACTTTTACTTCCAACGTTAAAAACCAAAGCTTATCGTTTTCTTGTACGCGACGTACGGTGCGCGAAAATTGCGGTTTGATTTCAAACTTCGTATCCTTTTCAACCTTGATGCGGTTCATCGAATAGGTGAGTTCTTCTGCCAAAATGTTTCTGAGTGCATACTTCATAATTTTTTACCTCTTTTCTTTTTATACGTTTATTATAACACGCTTTTCCCCTTTTGTCAACGCGGAAACAGGCATTTTTCAGCTTTGTCGCAGTTGAAAAACGAATTATTTATATATAAACGTCAAAACGGATTTGTAAACAAGAAAAACAAAAAAGTTTGCATTTTTAAGACAAAAAATATTTTTTTAATTTTTTTAGATTTTTTTTGAAAAAGTAGCGAAAAATGCTTGCGTTTATTTTTCGGATATGGTATAGTATATAAGCTTTCGACGAAAGATATGGAAGTTTAGCTCAGCTGGGAGAGCATCTGCCTTACAAGCAGAGGGTCATAGGTTCGAACCCTATAACTTCCACCAATCTAACAGTGCGGATGATGTATGCGGGAATAGCTCAGTGGTAGAGCGTCACCTTGCCAAGGTGA
>JAZNIR010000160.1:0-16657 GCA_045577595.1 Candidatus Scatosoma sp. | reverse complement strand
GCATACGGATGAAGAGGCGAAACCGTTTGCGCTTGCGGTAATGCAACGCATGAACGATAAATGTAAAGAATGGAAAGCCAAAGAAAACATTGATTTCTCGTTGTACGGAACGCCACTTGAAAGCACGACGTATAAATTTTCAAAATGCTTACAAAAGCGTTTTGGCGTTATTCCCGGCGTAACGGACAAAAACTATATCACCAACAGTTATCACGTACACGTTTCCGAACCGATTGACGCGTTTACCAAACTGAAATTCGAAAGCGAATTCCAACAACTTTCGCCCGGTGGCGCAATCAGTTACGTGGAAGTGCCGAATATGCAAGATAATATTCCCGCCGTACTTTCCGTTATGAAATTTATTTACGAAAATATTATGTACGCGGAACTCAACACCAAAAGCGATTATTGCCAAGTATGTGGCTTTGACGGGGAAATTCAAATCCAAACGGACGAATCGGGCAAACTTATTTGGGAATGCCCGCATTGTAAAAATCAAGACCAAGCGAAAATGAACGTTGCCCGCCGTACTTGCGGATATATCGGTACGCAGTATTGGAATCAAGGCAGAACGCAAGAAATTAAAGACAGAGTGTTGCATTTATAATGAATTACGCGACGATAAAATGGACGGATATAGCCAACGGCGAAGGGGTACGGATTTCCTTGTTCGTTTCCGGCTGTACGCACCGCTGTAAAAACTGTTTTAACGAAGTGGCTTGGGATTTTTCGTACGGTCAACCGTTTGACAAACAAGTGGAAGATAAGATTTTTGCCGAGCTTTCTTCGTCGTATATAGCGGGTTTGTCCTTGCTTGGTGGCGAGCCGTTAGAACCGCAAAATCAGCTTGCTTTGTATCCGTTTATAAAAGAAGTCCGTCGTAGATTTCCCGAAAAAACGATTTGGTGTTATACGGGTTTCGTTTTAGACGAAAAAACGGGCGAGTTAACGGCAACGCATAAAAACACGGAAATCACGAAAGAATTGATTGCAACGTTCGACGTGCTTGTCGACGGTCCTTACGTGGAAGAATTGAAAGATATTCGTTTAAAATTTAGAGGGTCGGCAAATCAAAGAGTGATTGACGTGCAAAAAACTTTGCAAAAAGGGGAATGCGTGCCCTATTTAGAATAATCAAAACGCCGTTGTCATACAATAGAGTATGGCAACGGTTTTTTTTAAAAAACGGACGGCAAACGTAGCGGGTTTCGTTGCGTTTTTTATTATTCTTTCGTCGTGTGTTTACGCTTTTTTCTTGCAAAACGTAACGATGGTTTTTCACAATAAAAACTTTTATTTTTTGGTTTCTTCCACAACGCACGTAGAGGCGGGCGCGTACGAAACGATGCAAATGGGCGGGGCTGGATATTTGTTGCGAACGGAAACGAGAAATTACGTGGCTTTTTCGGTGTATTTAAACGAATCGGACGGGGAAAGCGCGAAAGAAAACGTAAAAGGCGAATCGTCGGTGTTACAAAAAACGGCGGGCAATTTATATTTTAAAACGCGTAAACAAAAAATAAACGCGCGCTCGGTGATAAACGCGCTTTCTTGCTTGTACAGTTGTATTGATTTAATGGAAAAAGAAACGACGCGCTTGGCAAACGGCGCTACGCAAGAAAGCAGTCGTCGGATTTTAGAAAGCTTGACGGCGCAGTTTAAACGGTTGCGAGGAGAATACGGCGGAGCGTTTTCAGGGTTTTCAAAAGTTTGCGAAAAAGCACAACAAGATTTAAAAACGGCTTTGTCGGGGATTATTTACGTAAAAGATTTGCGAAAAATTTCCTGTTTTCTTTGCGACGCGTACGTCAGTTTGGCGGGGGAATATTCCTTGTAAAAATAAATTTTCACAAAAAGCAATAATTTTTTAAAAAAACTAACAAAAAACGCTTGCAATTTTCTTTTTGATTAGGTATAATAAGTAAGCTGTCGTTAAGAAAGCAGAAATCAATACGCTACTGTGGCTCAGTCGGTAGAGCAGCTGATTCGTAATCAGCAGGTCGCCGGTTCAAGTCCGGCCAGTAGCTCCAAAAACAAGCGTTTATGCAAAAAATACTGCATAAACGCTTGTTTTTCTTTGCATTATTGTATAAATTTTCTTCGATTTTAACGATAATCGTAACCTTTGGGTTGCAATTTGGGTTGGAAAACGGTTTTATAAGGCGGGAAATTCAACTTTTTGCATTTGTTCGTACATAAACTTATCGGGGAAGTGCGTATAAACTTTTCCAACAAGCCGTTGCGGCGAATCGCCCATCCATATATCGACAATGTCTGGGCGTACGTATTGCTGACAGATTGTAGCGAACGTATGGCGTAGATTGTAAGCAGTTTTTCCGTCGAGAATTTCCTTGAACCATTCTTCGCGTGGTTTCTTGGAAACTTGAAAGGTCAACGGTTTATCCCAGTCTATCAATTCCCGTGCCTGTTTTGGTATGGGAATTTTTTTATACTCGATTTTTCCGCCTTTACGTTTACGGTTGCGTGCAATAAGGAAGTTGCCTTCTCTACGGGGTGCTTCGTCTTCAATTTCACAAGGTCGCAATCCGAAAAAATAGAGTACGTAAGCGCCTTGCTTGATACGTTCGTATTTTGGCGCTTGAATACGCTCAAAAAACGCATGAATTTCGTCGTCGGATAAACAGTCGCGTACTTGTCTTTCGGCGCGTTTAAATGGAATTAAGGCGACGGGATTATGTGTTATGATGCCACTTGCAATCGCGTATTTGAAAATTCCGTTGAATAGGGTACGTAAATCTTCATATTTGCGCGGTTTTACATCCTTCATAATCTTGTCGATATCAATCGTTCTAATCTTTTCAATCGGTTTTTCCCGTAAACTTTCGGGCAAAGCGTAAAAATTGCTTTCATATTGTTTCAAGCCTTTTTCATTGATTGTACCAAGTTTATATTGATACCATTCTTCAAAAATTTCTTCTAATAAATTTAAACCCGATTTTTGTTTTTTAACCAAGTATTTCTCGATATTTTCAGGTAAGGTCTTTTCTAAAAACTTGCGTTTCGCTTCGTGCAAATTTACGGAGCAAGCTTGAATGTTATAGCCGTTTCGTCGATAGCGTATGTCGTAGTAAAAACTGTTTTTACCGCTTTTACGTTTTGTAACGTGTGCAATATAACCGTTAATTATAAAATGTTTTTTGAATGTTTTATCCATATCAGATATTTCTCCTTTTGTAAATTGAATAGTATCCGATTTTAGATTTTCATTCTCATTTATTAAATTTTCTTTGCCTTGGAGAAGAGCTTTCAAGGTTTCATTTTTAACGGAATTATCCGCTAAATCTAAAACGAATTGAATATTCTCATCCGAGTTGGGGTGTGCTTTTAAATTTTCAATAATTTCGTTTAATTTTTGTAATTCCTTATAATTCAAATCTCCTTTTCATATTTATCTAGGTATTGCAAGCGTACTTTTAACGGAAAGATAAGTAGGCTTACCCTATTACATAATTTTCTCCTTGCGAATTCCCGAAAATTACGGGTGTGTTAAGCGCGTAATGCGTTCCGCTGTTATATTCGTCTACACGGTTTTCCCCGTGATAGCGAATAGGATTCAATTGTGTATTCAGTTGTAATGTCCAAGCATATAGAATGTTAATACGATATTATACGCAGTCGTAAACATTTGTCAAGTGTTTGGACGGTGGTTTTTAGTAGGGGTCGTCGTCAATATAAAAGTTTTTATCGTCGTTATCTTCGTCAATATCGTCGCCTTCGTATCTACGATACCGCTTTGCTTGTTCGTCGCAGGTATTATAGAAATAAGAAGAGCTTTCTCCACGCTTTGCACCATACTTTTTAGAAACCTTTTGCCAAAACGATTCTTGTAACCAAGAAAATGAAACAAGTCCGCCGTGCTGTGCCCAAAATTCCGAACGTGAGAGTAGGGGCGCATTTGCATTTTCTTCCATTATGTAGATAGGCTCACCGTATTCGTCGCGTAAAATTTTTTTATTTCCTTTCTCGGAAAATTCATTTGCATATATACGTTTTCGCCAATGCGTGGTTATAGGAACAAACCAAACCCAAAGATTACGCCGATTACCCTCGTAGATAACGCACGCATATACGATATTTCTATCCGCTTGTTTGTAGCCCACTAAATCAAGAGCGAATCGGTAACATTCTTGAAAATAACTATCAATATCTTTTTCACTTGGAAAGCTTTCAAAGAACTCTAAATTACCGCTGAACTGCAAACAACATATAAGCTTATTCTTACCGCGGTTATTATAAATAGCGAAGTTGCTATCTACAATGTATTGCCATTTGTCCATAAAAGACATGGTTTTCGGTACGAACGTTTGCACGATATTATCTTGGTTTCGTTTAAGATATTCTTCGTGTTTTACAATTTCTTGTTTGGTAAGCCCAAACTCTGATATCGTTGCGTGCTTTTCTCTTGCTCGGTTAACTTTCATTTGATAGGCGTGATAATCCCAACCGTCTAATTCATAACTCATACGTATTCCTCCTTATATTTATTTCCACTTATCGGGTACGGATTCCCGAAAAGGGGTAAAGTAAAATCGGCTTCCTGTGCGGAAACCGATTTTTCAATAGTATTAAAATACTTTTTTTGAAACCCTTCTACTTATAAGCCACGAGAACGCCGAAAATATTAGTAAATTTGAAAAATTCTTAAAAATAATTTAATTTTTTTAGTTTTTTACCCGTGTAGAAACGATAGCACTGCTTTATTCGTTTTCTACGAATATTTACAATGATAGGATACATGCGTTCTATGAAATATTTTTCAGGAGAAATATTTATACGCTTTGCAAGCTTTTCTATCGCCGCATATAAACCGTCTGCCGCCTTTGTTGAACTGTGCAATCCACGGTTTCTGCGATTTTCAACTTCTTCTATTAAGCGGATATATACGATTTGTACCAAAGGCAGTTGGTTTGCATAGTTTTCATTAAACCATTTCAGTTCAGGCGCGCTTGCTTTTGAGAGATATTCCGCCGTTTCTTTTTCAATCGCGTCCTGATTGTAAAGATAAGATTTTATAGTAAATCGAACAAACTCACCTAAGCTATAATACCAATACAAGAAGTGAGCGATATCGTTGGGGTGGAGATGTCCGATAACGTATTCTAATTCTACGTCTAAAAACATCGGCATTTCTAACTTTTTCGTAAACAAGTCCCAGCATTTCCAAATATATTCGGGGGAATTGGTTTTAAGTGCCGATGTTCGTTCAATATAGTCGTGGTTATATTGCGCTCTAGTTTTAAGCATTGAAACGTAGCCTTGGGTAAGGTTTAACTCTTTGGCTATTTGCTTTTGTGTATAGCCGTTTTCAAGCATAACAAGAACTTTTTCTTCTTCACTTGTCAACTGTGATTGAAGAGCTTGTTTATCCAAATATTCTGCCGTGGCTGTATCAATAGGGGTATCCTTCACGTGAAGTTGTTCTTGTTGCTTAACGGATAAATTATCTTCTTCACAATCGGGAATAGCAACGTTATGGCGGACGTATTTGTGCTGGTTATTATATTCAATCCTATCTAACTCAATCAACGCTTCCCATTCTTTTTCGGTTACTTCAATCGTGACAAAGCCACGCCCACCCATATAAGCAGTGGCGTTTTTCATATCATCGTAAGGATAATAGTATAGATATTTACCCTTAGTTTTAGCGGGTAGTTTTTTCTTGTTGTAATGATAGGCTAATTTATCCATAGTTTTATTATAACATATTAAATATGACAATGCACAGGAATTTAAATAAAAAATTAAAAAATTTTCAACGAAAGGAATAATAGCAAAAAGTGTTGCAAAGTTTCAACGCCTAAGCAGGTTAAGAAAACCGCCAAAGTTGCGGTTTTGAAATAAAAAGGAGGGAAACCCACGCTTTAATATTTATATGGACAGTAAGGTTAGCGTATTCGTAGAGATTGAAGGTTGTACTTGCGACGGCACAAGAGAACTTGCTTACGACGACATGGCGTTCTAAATCGCTACTACTATCGGTGGGCATCACTATGGAAAGAAGGATGACGAATTGTATCTTAGATTTCTTCAATTCAGCGTCTTCAATCCATTCTTAAGGCTGCATTCTACTAAAGACTTGGTTTTAACGAAAGAACCTTGGGAGTATAAGAATGGAATAGGTGAACTTTCAAGAGAAACGATGCGTTTACGCCATAGAATGATACCATTGCTACATACTGCTAACTATAGAAAAAACAGGGCAGGTATAGGACTAATCGAGCCTATGTACTATCTGTATCCACCGGAAAAAGAATCTTATGAGTGCACAGTGCAATATATATTTGCAGAAAACCTTATGGTTGCGCCTATCACCGAACGTGGTGATTTTTCAAAACTTTCCGAGATGGCGGTTTGGCTACCAGAAGTTAAATGGACGGATATTTTTACGGGCGACATTTACGATGTTCAAAAGAACCGTTTCGTTACTATGGTTAGAGCGTTGGACAGTATACCCGTTCTTGCAAAAAGCGGTGCGGTTCTTCCCTTCAGTCTTGATAACGATAATAAATGTGAAAATCCCGAAAAACTTCTCCTTGAAGTTTATCTTGGTAAAAATTCGTACACTCTTTATGAGGATAATGGAAAGCTTGTCGCCAACGAAGGTTCTTTCCCTATTCGTGATAAACGGTTAAAGGACGCTACAAACGCAAAAACTGTTGAAATGGTTAAAAATGTCGTTATGCTCTCTATTCTTCCGCATAGAGAAATGTTACGTTTAGTTGAGCATATATGCGACTAATTAGCGTGTGGACATGGTAAAAATTGTTATAATTGCAGTTGTCAAAAAAGAGCAGGAGTAAAAGAATTTTTAATCCTGCTCTTTTTATTTGTAAACGGGCGTGGCTAATAATTCGTAGAGTTATATTTGAACCCCAAAGTTTAACAAAACTTTGGGGTTCAAATATTGATGGAGGATATTACAATAATAATTTATTTGTTTTCAACTTTCCCATAATAGTCTAATAACATTGCGATTACTCTGCCAGATGCACTGGCGTTAGGCAACCATGACGCAATCATTCCTTTATGCGAATCATATCTTTCGGTTAAGTAATATTCGTTCGTAACCGCATATTTAAGCAAGGCGTCGAGTATACGTTTTTGTTCTTTTACCTTACCTATAATACCGAAGTAACGGTATAGCGTGTATTCCGTAAATGTTATGTACCAAACTTGTCCAACGCCAGATTCGGATTCGTAAACGGAAGAGTAAAATCCCTTTTGGTTTGTTTCCTTAGGGAAATGAGCTTTAAATACCTTTCTTTGAATTTCAGAGTCGTAACCGTTGAAGCCCTGATATAAATAGTTGGCAATTTTTAAGGAAATACTAACATAAGCTTTGTTGAGTTTTTCTTCAAGTTCGGGGTTGTTTTTTGCATCGTGTGGAAGATAAATTTTTTCGTTTTGAATTTGCGCTTCTGCTATCCTTTTAAGAACATTTTCGAGCGTATTATAATAATCGTCGTAGCCCATCTTGACGCGTTCGTAATAAGGGGAATTTTTTTCTTTAAGAACTTTCAAAAATTCGTTGATGCCCTGAAGCATCCAACAGTCGGTATGTCCCCAAATTTGGTCTCCTGTTCCTCCAAAGTCGCTTGAAAGCCCCGGGGGGAATAGTCCTTTTATAACGCCGTCCATAGTTTGTGTCTTTGCACGCTCTCTTTCAATATACTCGTAAGTTAACATTGCTTCTTGAATACGATCATTAAACAACTTGTCGTCGTTACGTGCTGCATATGCAAAAGATTCAAGTACGGATGCGGGATTCGTTGACCATTGCCAATGACAAAATGTAGTTATTTTGCCTGTTTCTTCACCCTTTTTTTCTTGCATGATATCAAAATAGGTGTCGATTGCCCGTTTTAAGTATTCTTCATATCCGCCGATTTCCGAAAGTGCGTGAATAACGCTTCTTGCTTCAGTTGGCCAAATGAGTCTTGATAAACCGCCTTGACGGATAAGTACGTAGTCTTTTTTTTGGCGACGACAAAACATCTGCAAGCATTGAACAAGAAGGTTATTGAACACCTTTCTCATTCTCTTTTCTTTCGGAATAAATTTCGCTTTTTTCAGTTCTTCTTGCCAAAAGGATATAGTTTGCTTTTTTGCAACGTTGTATTTTTTTGGCTTTTGCGTACTCCTTGTGAGGGCAAAGTAAAAGGTTTTCTTTTCATAAGGAGCGAGTTCGAGTACATTTTCTATATCGTAATTTATGCCCTTTTCAAACCCATCACCATTTTGTAAATAAAATTTATAATCCCCGCATGCGTAATAGTCGTTTTGTTGCTTAAAAACTTTTTTTAGTTTTTTCCAGTGTGAATATTTCTGTACCGTTTTTTTATAGCCACTCGTTTCTCTGTATCCAACAAGCTCCTTCTCGTGTCCAACGCGGAGCAATGTCGACAGGACAAACCTTTGTTTTTTACCAAAGCCGTTTTCAAGCGAAACTTTAATATAGGTTATCGGAATTCTTTGTTCGTCGCAGAACACTTCTTGATAAAATTTGAAATCGTCAAAATCCTTAACCATAGAATGAACGGGAATTCCGTCATCTCTAACACCATATTTTGTCGCCAAAGCAGGCATAAATTCGCCAGTCAACGGATAATCAAGTTCATGCTTTGGCACGTATGTTTCTTCCAATCGTTTAACAGTAAAGATAACCCCCGCCGAAGGCAATGTGCTTCCTTTTTTTTTCGGGGTCCCTTCACTCATCATGGGGTCTTTGCTGTTTATCTCACCATAAAGTACCATTGAAGAACCCCACATAGATACAATACATTCAGATAATGGGGGATGAACGTATCTTTTATCGGTAAACGTTTTGCCCCATGGATTTTCTATTGTACTAATATGCATTTTGTAACTCTCCTTTTTTTAGTATTTAAATTGTACCAAATTTCAAATCATTTATGCAAGACAAAAAGAAGTTAATTAAGACAAAAAATATTGTTTTGTTTTTAGATGAGGAAAATTGAGCTATTTTTCAAACTCCATGCAAAGTGAAGTCTAGTGATTGGAAGAGTTAAAAATGGAATATTTTTTTCGATATTCCGTTGCAGTATAGCCCGTAAGTTTTTTAAATGATTTCATAAAATGAAACTCGGAATAAAAACCTAAAACATCAGAAATATTTTTGAGACTTATTTGCGTATTAGAGAGATAGGCTTTTGCTCTTTTAATTCTTTCGTCGGTAATATATTGTTTTGGCGTCGTTCCAAGATATTTCAAGAAGAGATTTCTTAATTGTCTGTCGCTATACCCGACTTTTTGGGATATTGATGTCAACTTAATTGAATCTTTAAGGTTAGTTTTTATATAAGAGAGTGCTTGAACAATTGCTGTCGGATATTTTTTCTCTTCTTCGTTCGTTTCATAATCATTTAGCCAAGATAATACGTGGGCAAGCATCAAAGAATTGGCGTAATATATGGAAATCGGAACACCTTTTTTTAAATGGAATAATACTTGAGATACGTGTTCATCTTCGTTGGTAATGTCTATGCTTATGGGGTTTCTTGGAAGAGCAAACCCAATTAAATTAAACCAGTAAAAATGGTAAATAAAAACATCTGTTTCTGCAATGATCTTTGTTAGTTCCGAGTAGTTAACAAACAACAGGTTTCCTTTTTTAATTTTTTGGATAGAGCTATTGGCATAATAAACGGTAGCATTGCCTTCAAGCACTACTATAGCACCAAAATAGTCAGGGTGAGCGTTAGGCGTAAACCCGTATGTTTTAGGCCCTATATCGTGGGATTTGTATACGGACAGTAGGGTTAAACTGCAACTGGTCAATATGCTGTTATGGTAAAAATCTTCGTCGTGACGCATTATATTTTTCCTTTTTTTGTAATTTTTGAGATGAAAAGTTAAACCTAATTCTTTCATTTTTCATAATATTTTAACGTAAAAAATTGAATTAGTCAAGTAAAACAAGAAAAATTTTTCAACTATGCCTTAAAAAGATTTCCGTTTTTTACATATATAGTTCTTGTTTTTCCATTGAAATTTAATCCCTAATGTTGTAAAATTAAACCATGTCTAAAAATTATTTAAAAATCCGTAAAAAACATTTCGCAAAATTAGAGAAACGTAAATATTTATAACGTTCAATCGTTATCAAAAATAAGGATAAAAATATGGTGGAAAGTTTTCTTATTAAAGGACCAAAAAATTTAAGTTGTTCTATGCATATTGATGCAGAGCTGAAAATTGTTTACGTAAAAGAAGGCAGTATTGTTATTAATTACGAATTTTCCACTGTTACCATAAAACATGGGCAAGCCGCGGTAGTGTTTCCCTATTGGTTGCATTCAATTTCTCCAAGCGAAGAAATCGAAGCTTATGTTTTTGTGTTTCCAGCTAATTTTATGGAAGGAACTTATCAACCGTATCAAAATAAAATTCCCGATACATATAAATTTTCTCTTTCTCAGGAAATAATGAGTTACGCAGATTCGTTAATAAAGAATCAAGAAAATTTAACGGAATGGGAAGTGAAAAGCTTATATTACGTCTTAATCGGTGCCTTTTTTAAAAATATGAGTTTCCATGACGACGATAAATTCATGAATACGTTTTTAAGAAAAATAATAGACGCTGTTTATTCTGAGGATATGGAAAATATAACGATAAAATCGGTGGCTGCGAAATGTAACGTCAGCGAAGCCTTTTTGATTTCCTATTTCAAAAAATATGTCTCAGGCAGTTTTAAAGAATTTGTTAATGGTTTGTTGATTAATAAAGCGTTGGATTGTTTTTTTAGATATCCTCATTTATCTATTACAGAAATTGCTCTTAAAAGCGGATTTGGAAGTGTTCGAAATTTTAACAGAATATTTTCTTCCGTAATGGGGTGTACTCCTTCACAATATCGTAGAAATAAAAAATAGTTTTTGTCTTAAAAAAGTTTTTTTTGTCTTGTAATCAAATAATGAAATTTATTATAATATTGGTGTTTAGAGAATGTATTATTTTGTAATTTTTTCATTGTAAAAATTGTATAAAAATATTAATAAAAATTATAAGGAGTCAAAAGATGATTTATTTTTTGGAGGATACAAAAACATTTTATTTGGAAAGTAAAAATGTCACCTACGCGTTTTGCGTCAACGAGGCAGGCTTTTTACAACATCTTTATTTTGGGAAAAGGATTCACCGAGAAGATTTAACGTTTGCTCCTTGTCAACATACAGGGTGGCGGATTCATGGTACATATTTGAAAAAAAACGGTAAAATGTTCAATATGAACGCTTATCCGAACGAATGTCCTACGTATGGGCGGAGCGATTATAGAGAAAGCATGATTGCTTTGGATTTTAACGGTGTACGCGTGGGGGATTTTGAGTTTGAAGGATATGAAATTCTTTCGGAGAAACCGCCGATTTGCGGTATGCCTTCCGTAAAAGGAAAAGAAACCTTACGGGTTTGTTTATTCGATGCGTTGCATAAAGTAAAAGTTTATTTGTATTATACCGTTTTTGAGGAATTTCCCGTGATCATTCGTCACGCCGAAATCGTAAACGAAAGCAATCAAATGGTTAAAATAGATCGCGCGTATTCGTTTGCCGTTGATTACCCCGAGAAAAAATGGGAAGCAATTACTTTGTTCGGGGCGCACGGTAGAGAACGAATGGTGGAGCGCACAAAGCTTTCGCATGGTGTGTATTGCGTGGACAGTAAACGAGGAGTTTCCTCTGCCCAAATGAATCCATTTTTGGCGATTGTAGATAAATATACAAACGAGGACACTGGCGAAGCTTACGGCTATAATTTAGTGTATAGCGGGAATTTTGCTTTTAAAGTACAAATGGCAGAAAGCGACGGGATTAGAGTCGTAGGCGGTATTAACGATTACGATTTTTGTTGGGAACTTCATGCAGGAGAAACGTTTGTAACCCCCGAAGCAGTTTTGGTATATTCTAATCAAGGATTAGGGCAAATGAGCCGTTCATTTCATGATTTGTATAGGAAATATCTTATCAATCAAAAATACGTAAGTTTGGCGCGCCCCATTGTAATCAATAATTGGGAAGCGACTCGTTATGACTTTGACATGAAAAAGCTTTGTGCGATGATTGATAGCGTTAAGGGAACGGGGATAGATACTTTCGTTTTAGACGACGGTTGGTTTGGAGGTGAAAACCCTAGAAATAATGAATTAGTGGCTATGGGTGATTGGATAGTCGCAGAGGAAAAGATTAACTTAAAAGAGTTGATTGATTATACGCATCAAGCAGGATTGAAGTTTGGACTTTGGTTTGAACCTGAAATGATCGGTAGAAATAGTGAAATATTCCGTGAACACCCTGAATACGCTTTGCATGTGGACGGCTTAACGCTTTGCGAAGGGCGTTGGGAATTCGTACTGGATTTAACGAATAAAGAAGTTCGTGATTGGATTGTGGGATCGGTTTCTTCCATTTTAAAAGAATACCAGATCGATTATGTGAAATGGGATATGAACAGGTCGTTGACGGAATTTTCCAGCGTATTTAATAAGGAAACGGCGCACCGCTATGTGTTGGGTTTATACGAAATTTTAGAAAGGCTCGTGAACGAATACCCCAACCTGCTCTTTGAAGGCTGCGCAAGTGGCGGCTGTCGGTTTGATCCTGCAATGCTTTATTATTTTCCGCAAATTTGGACGAGCGATAATACGGACGTATATATGCGTTCTTGTATTCAATACGGTACAAGTTTTTGCTATCCTTTATCGTCGATGTCTTGTCATGTTTCCGTGAGTCCTAATCATCAATGTGGGAGAATGTCTCCTTTTTCTTCCAGGGCCAATATTGCAAGTCTTGGGGCGTTTGGTTACGAACTTGATACGACAAAATTGACCGCAGACGAATTCCTAGAAATCAAAGAACAAATCAAACGTTATAAAGAAATAGAGCAACTTGTTTTGGATGGGGATTTATATCGATTGAATAGCCCTTTTGAAGAGAATTTATTCGCAGAGCAAATTGTTAGTAAAGAAAAAGATTTTGCGATGATTACCGTTTTTAAGCCTATTAGTGTGCATAACGAAGATACGATCAGAGTATATCCGAAAGGCTTGCTGGCGGACGCTACTTATCATGTGGAAGAATTAGATATTATGAGAAAAGGCGACACTCTTATGGGGATTGGCTTATTAGTATCATTGCCCAAACAAGATTTTCAATCCACGGTATTTCATTTGAAAAGAGTAAATGCCGAATAAAAAACTTAAAAACAGAACTATTATGGAAAAAAGTCATTGGAATGGAAAAATGTGGTATGCATACGGTACAAGTATCACTTTACCGTATTTGGGAGAATAAAGGGGCATAATTTTGCGGAATTTATTTGGTCTGGATTAAAAAATATTCCGCTTTGGTATAACGACGAAAACGTAATACTTTATTAAAACATTTGTTGGGGTGATAAAATAACATGTTTGAACAAAAAGACAAATATAAGAAAAGTCGTTTTTTATATATCATAGAAGCAGCTTTACAATACTTTATTTCTTTGCTGGTTGTGGATGCGTATCTTGCGAAGGTAACAACGGCTATTGGATTATCTGACTACGTAACGGGCATTTTAACCTCGTTTGTATCTCTCGGATGTGGATTTCAAATCGTTGCTATTTTTTTAAATAAACGTTCTGTAAAGGGTTGGGTAACGATATTACATAGCTTAAATCAGCTGTTTTTTGCGCTTATTTATTTAGTGCCTTTTTTTAAAATTGGAAAAATACCAAAGGCTATTTTCTTTATCTCATTTTTACTTTTGGGGCATATTATTAATAATATCGTTCATTCACCTAAGATCAATTGGTATATGTCTCTTGTAGAGGATCATAAGCGAGGAAGGTTTACGGCGAATAAGGAAATTGTATCTCTGATTGGCGGTATGATATTTTCTTTCGTAATGGGTACAGTTATTGATCATTACGAGGCGGTAGGGAATCAGCAAGCTGCGTTTATTGTATGTGGTTTGAGTATTTTTGCTTTGATGATTTTACACACGCTAACATTAATTTTTTCCAAGGAAAAGCCTTGTGAAGATGTTGAAAAGTCATCCACAAAAGAAATGCTTGGTGGATTAATTAAGGATAAAGGTTTATTTAAGGTAATACTCGTTTCCATATTTTGGTATGTTGCTAATTATACGGCAACTCCTTTTTATGGAACTTATCAAATTAAAGAGCTGGGATTTTCAATGACGTTTATTTCCTTGCTTGCGGGATTACACGCGATTTGTAGATCGGTGTTTTCTTTTCCGATGGGGAGGTTTGCGGATAAGTATTCATTCAAAAGTATGTTAAATATTTGTTTCATTATTATGATTGTTGCATTTAGTTTAAATGCGTTTACCGTACCTTCAAACGGAAAAGTGATGTATACGATATATTATTTATTGTACGCGGTAGGTATGGCGGGGATTAGTAGTGCGACGATTAATTTGATATACGATTATGTTCCTCACGAAAAAAGAATAGGTGCGCTTGCGTTAAACGGTACGCTTTCGGGATTTGCCGGATTTTTTACGTCTTTGATAATAGGAAGCCTTGTGTCCTATATTCAAGAAAATGGAAATATGTTTTTAGGAATGAATGTTTATGCGCAACAAGTTGTCTCAATTCTCGCGTCAATTCTCACAGTTGTGACGCTTGTGTATATGAATATAGCGTTGAGAAAAGTAGAGAAAAAATAGGCGTTATATGGCATAGATTTATTCCCGATCGTTTAGAGAAAAATTGCAGTTTCCTATCGTTGGTGGGGAGGTTTAATATGATTAACGATTTTATTTATAAAAAACCCGAAGAAGGGGGACTTTCATCGGCTTGTATTTTGAAATTTATCGGGCGGTTAAAGGATAAAAAGGTAAATTTACATTCCTTTATGATTGTCCGCAACGGAAATATATTGACGGAGGCTTATTATAAGCCTTTTGACGAAAATTTTATGCATCGCTTATATTCGTCAAGCAAAACGTACGTGGCGATGGCGGTGGGAATGCTGATCAGCGAAGGGAAAATTCGTTTAGAGGATAAAATTCTTGATTTTTTTCCTGAATACGCCGACGGCTCGCAAGATAAATGGCTGCAAGAATGTACGGTGGAAGACGCGTTGAAGATGTCCGTGCCTATGCGTACGGATACCTATTTCAATTTGGATTATAAGGAATGGGCGTGGACGTTTTTCAATCACCCTACCCGTTCGCTGTCGTTAAAGCCTGCGGGGACGGTATTTGATTACAACACTTCGGGTACGTTTATATTGGACGTATTGGTGGAAAAACTGACAGGGAAACCATTCTTGGAATATATGCGCCCGTTGTTTGATAAAATCGGCGTACGAGAGATTAAATGCGTGCAATCCCCCGACGGATATTCGTGGGGCGGGAGCGGCGTACTTTGCACCTTACGGGATTTTGCAAAGTTTGGCGAACTGTTGTTACATAAAGGCGAATACAAAGGCGAACAGTTGTTGCCGCGCGAGTTTATGGAACGGGCGACCAGTAAACAAATATCTAACGTACGGGAAAATCAATTTTCCATGCGGCACGAGTGTGGATACGGGTATCAAACGTGGATCACGAAACAAGGCTTTGCAATGCTGGGCATGGGCAGTCAGTTTGTATTCTGTTTCCCCGATAAAAACTTTTTATTCGTTTGTCAAGGGGATACGCAATCGGGATCGGACGCGGACGGAGATTATATTTACGAACAAGTAGTTTACGAGCTGTACGAGCGTTTGGACGAGGAGTTTTCGCCCAAAAACGGCGCGTATGAAAAACTGACCGAAACGCTTGAAAATCTTTCGTTAAACGTGGATTACGGCGTGGAGTATTCGCCGTATGCAAACGAGATCGACGGCGTGAAATACGAGTTGGAAGAAAACGAGTTGGGCTGGAAATGGTTTTCCTTGTCGTTTGAAAAGAACGGCGGAAAATTACATTATGAAAA
Organism: Candidatus Scatosoma sp.; assembly: GCA_045577595.1. Taxonomy (GTDB): domain Bacteria; phylum Bacillota; class Clostridia; order Christensenellales; family Borkfalkiaceae; genus Scatosoma. The sequence continues at coordinate 693 of JAZNIR010000160.1, read as the reverse complement.
TAAGCGCGGCGTGAAAGAGATCGCGTTTGGATTGAATGCGTTTAAAAAAGGAAAATTCCCCGAAACGCATTATTACGATATGAAAGTAATGGAATCGGGCGGACGAGAGTTTGACTGTATTGCAGACGGGAGCTGGACGGAAGAAAAGAAGTTTTTGCTCCGTGTATATATTGTGGATAACAGCCTCGGAAACTGTTTTATGACGTTTGGCTTTAAGGGCGACGAAGTCGGCTTGATGTTATACAAACGCGCGGAGTTTTTTATGGACGACTATTGCGGATTCGCAGGTGGAAAAAGGAAGAATTGAAGAATGAAAATCTATAAAGTAGAAGAATTCGGGGCGGTTGCCGACGGAAAAACGTTGAATACGAAAGCCGTCCAAAGCGCGGTGGATTTTTGCCACACAAACGGCGGCGGTATTGTTCGATTTGGAGCGGGTAAGTACGTGCTTTCGACGGTGTTCCTTAAAAGCAACATAACAGTCGAAATTCCCGAAAATACGGAAATTTTGGGCGCGGAAAGTTATTACGATTACGCGCAAGAAGAAAAGGTGGATTATCCGATTTATCAGGATTCTTCGCATACGTATTTTCATCCGTCAATGTTCGTCGGTATTGATTGCGAAAATATTTGCATTACGGGCGGGGGCAAGATTGATATGCGCTCGGTGTGGGATGAGGACGGCGTTCGCGG
>JAZNIR010000159.1:0-8864 GCA_045577595.1 Candidatus Scatosoma sp. | reverse complement strand
TGACATTGTCTTCCTAAGACCGCTTGGCCTCCGACTTGCCCTTGTCTTTATCCAAACCGTACGCAAGCGCCGCCGCCGTCGGTTCGTTGATGATACGAAGTACGTTAAGCCCCGCGATTTTACCCGCGTCTTTCGTTGCTTGACGTTGGGAATCGGAGAAGTATGCGGGGCAGGTGATAACTGCTTCCGTAACTTTTTGTCCAAGATACGCTTCCGCGTCCGCTTTCAATTTCGCAAGCGTCATTGCGGAAATTTCTTGGGGGGAATATTCCTTATCGTCGATTTGTACTTTATAATTCGAGCCCATATGTCTTTTAATCGAGCTCACCGTTTTGTCGGGATTTGCCACCGCTTGACGCTTTGCCGCTTGCTCAACCACACGCGAACCGTCCTTTTGGAACGATACGACGGACGGGGTTGTTCTACCACCTTCCGCGTTTGCTATAACGACGGGTTCGCCGCCTTCCATAACCGCCACGCACGAGTTCGTCGTGCCAAGGTCGATACCGATAACTTTTCCTGCCATAATAATTACTCCTTTTTTTCTAACGCGGATTTGCTCCGCCGAATTTATTTACAATTATATGTACCCACCCCAAAACGCCGTTAAACAACTTTATACGATTTTTTCAAAAATTTAGCAAAAAAAATCAGCCTTACCCTTTGAAAAGTAAAGCTGAAAGATTTTTTTCTTTACGCCGACATATTTACAAGCGTTATCGTTATTGGCAAAAACAATACGGCAAGCATAAAATTGAGTATGCAAAGCGTTTTTAACGTTTTGTTTTCCTTTTGGCGCAACGCCATTACGAACGCCGTAATCGCAAATCCCAAAAACGGGTAATAGCAAACGAGCGACGGTATGGCAAGCGACGTATCGTACCAAATATTCGCATATACCTTGCTGTAATTTGAATATATTTCGACATAAGGCGACAAGGTTGCGTTTAAAAAGAAGAAAAGGCAACCGCAAAAACACCCAAACGATACGAGTAAGAAAACGTGGATTAACTTTTCTTTCTTTTCTTTATCCGTTTGCGCGCTCTTTCTTTTCTCCGTTTGTTCTTGATGCAATAAACAACCGCAAGCGGGACAAGCAAACGCGTTGTCCGCAACTTCTTTTCCACAATTCGTACAAAACATAGCTTTCTCCATTAGTAACCGTAACCGAATCTTATAATTCTAATTTGATAAATAACGGTCAGCGTTTGCACGAAACAAAAAACGAATACGAGAATACCAATCAATTTCAACGCCTTATTTTCCTTTTCAAAAAAGCTGAAAATAAATGCCGTCGTCGCACACCCAGCCGATACGATGGAAATAATTAAATGTACGCCGTCGTAAGCAAAACCAAGTTCATACGGCAAATACCCCGTCGTGAGCCCCCAAACCGCCAACGCGATAATCGAAAACAGCGATATAAAAAATCCCGCGTTCGTCTTTTTCGCCGTCGTAGGTTTTTCCGTTGCTTGCGCATTTTTTTGCGCTACCATACAGCCACATTCGGGACAAGCAAACGCGTTGTCCGCAAGTTGTTTTCCACAATTTTTACAAAACATTTTTTATTTTCTCCTTTGTATTAAAATCCCGCTAAATAGATAAAGAACATACCCGTCGCAATCGCCAAAGCGGAAATCGAAAAGCCTTTGCCTTTCCCGTTACGCTTTGCCGAACGGGACAAACCGATTCCGCCGAATATCCAGCCCAAAAGCGGTACGAAAAACGAGCATATAAATCCCGCAATCGCCATTCCGTTGCCTTGTTCTTGTGTTTCTTCCGCGTGCACTACTTTTTCCATATTGTCCGTCGCTACACCGCAACTCGGACAAATCACCGCGTCTTCGCAAAGTTCTTTACCACAATTTTTACAAAACATTTTTCTTTTCTCCTTCGTTGATGATTGTATTTTAAATTATACACTAACCGTTGGTTAGTTGTCAAGCAAAAACTAACCGTTGGTTATATTATTTTTATGTATGGAAATAATAAAACAAGGGGTGCATCAATGGTGGAAATGATTAAAGAGCGTTTAAAGGAAGAATTGAAATCGTGCGCGTTAACCAACGTGGAAATTGCCAAGCGGATTGGCGTTTCGCCCGAAATGATTACGCAATACGTAACGACGAAAAAATTGCCGAAATTGGACACGTTTGCAAGGCTTTGTAAGGAATTGGATTTGTCCGCCGACTACATTTTAGGATTAAGCGACCATTAAACGCGCTATAAGCAAAAAAAGAGAGTACCCGTTTTGGATACTCTCTCGTTTTTTATTGTAAATAGATTATTGCGTTACGATTACTTGCGCGTAGCGGAGTACTTTTTCGCCCTTTTTATACCCCTTCACGTACACTTGTTTTACAATCCCGCTTTCTTCGCCGTTTTCGGCGGGCATTGCCATAATCGCTTCGGCTACGTTTGCGTCGAACGGCGCGCCGATTGGATTGATTTCTTCCACGCCTTCCCCTTCCAACACTTTTTTATAAGCGGACAAAATCATTTCAATACCTTGCTTGGTGTTTTCGTCGCTCACCGACGTCAACGCGCGTTCCAAATTATCGCCGACGGGGAAAATCGCCTAGATTACGTCGTTTCTACCTTCTTGATAGCGTTGCGCCGATTGATTTTGCGTGCGACGGCGGTAGTTTTCGTATTCCGCCGTTACGGCGTACCATTTACGTTTGCTTTCTTCCGCTTCCGCAAGCGCTTTTTCCAATTCTTCTTGCAATTTTTTGCCCGTTTTTTTCTTTTCTTTACATTCCGCTTTTTCGCATTTTTCTTGCGCGGTTTGTTCGGTGTTTTCTTTCAATTCGTCCTTTTCCATTTATCCGTCCGTCCTGTTTTTTCGTACGTTTATTTATATAACGCAATTTCGCCGATTTTAAACGGCGTTTTTTTAAATTTCCAAATGCGCGAATTTGTCGCGACGGGAATAACGGTAGAAAATCGCCTTTCTGCCGATGAGCGCGACGGGCACGGCTTCTAATAATTCCGCTACGTTTTCCACGAGATTGTACGCGTCGTCGTCCGCCGTTTCCAAAATATGCACTTTAATCAGCTCGCGCGCGTCCAACGCGTCCGAAAGCGTTTTTAATACGTTGTCCGTTACGCCGTTTTTGCCGATTTGGGCAATCGGTTGCATCGTCGACGCCAACGATTTCAGTTTACTGCGTTGTTTGCTGGTTATATTTTCGTTTGTGATAATCGTCATAATCGTTTCCTTTCCTAAATTTTATAATACAAAATCAAATTCCACGTCGCCAATCGACACCGTATCCCCTTCTTTACAGCCCATTTTCGACAGTTCTTTAAACACACCGCGAAGTCGTAACACCTTTTGGAAATATTGCATCGAATCGGGGTTGTTGAGCACCACGTTACGGCAAAGCATATCTATCAAACCGCCCACCACAACGTACACGCCGTCGTCGTCTTTAAAGATTTCGAAATTAAGTTCTTCGTTCGCCTTATATTCGAATTCTTCTTCGACGGGAATCGGTTCGACGGGGGGCAAGGTGTCAAGCACGGCAAAAATACCTTCGATAAGTTCGCGCGTGCCGTCGCCCGAAATTGCCGTTACGGGGTAGATTTTATATTTACGTCCGTACTTTTTCTTAAACGCCTTTAAATTTTCGTCCGCGCCGAACACGTCGCATTTATTGCACACGATAATTTGTGGCAACGTTGCCAACACTTCGCTGTATTCTTTAAGTTCGTCGTTGATTTTTTTGAAATCTTCCATCGGGTCGCGCCCTTCGCAACCCGAAATATCGACGAGATGGCAAAGCATTCTCGTACGCTCGATATGCCGTAAGAAATCGTGCCCCAAACCCGCGCCTTGCGCCGCACCTTCGATAAGGCCTGGAATGTCCGCCGCAACGAACGATTTTTCATAGTAGCGCACCACGCCGAGATTGGGAGAAAGGGTGGTGAAATGATAGTTGGCGATTTTCGGCTTTGCTGCGGAAATTTTCGAAAGGAGCGTGCTTTTCCCGACGTTGGGGAACCCGACGAAACCGACGTCCGCAATCACTTTCATTTCCAAAATGACGTAATGTCCTTTCACCTTTTCGCCCTTTTGCGCAAAGTTGGGTGCGTGCCGACGCGCCGTCGTAAAACGGACGTTGCCTTTCCCGCCGTTGCCACCGCGCGCAACGAGCACTTCTTGCCCGTCTTCAAACACGTCGCAAATCAGTCTGCCCGTTTCTTCGTCTTTTACAAGCGTTCCCAAAGGCACTTTAATAAACACGTCTTTTCCGCTTTTGCCAAAGCATCTGTTCGTACCGCCCGTTTCGCCGTTGTCCGCGATATAACGGGAAGTGAAACGGAAAGGGAATAAATCGTTCATATCCTTATCCCCGACGAAATACACGTCGCCACCTTTTCCGCCGTCGCCACCGTCCGGTCCGCAAGCGGGCTTGCCCTTGACCGCCTTAAACGAGTTCATTCCGTCGCCACCGTCCCCCGCTTTTATGAAAATTTTCACCTTATCGGTAAATTCGCTGTACGCCATATCCAATCTTTCCTATTTTTGTAAAATTGCAAGTATAAGTATAACAAACCGACGGAAAAAAAGCAATAAAAAACGGGCGGTTTTGCGAAAAAACCGCCCACTTTCAACGAATAACTTATAAAACCCGTTTTTATTTACCTATGAAACGCACCGTCTTTAAAATACCCGTCGTCAACGGTTTTTTCTTTTCTTCTTTCGACTGCGCCACCGCGTCTTCGATAAGCTCGGTGAAAAAACCGCGCGCGTCGCTTATCCGTTCGCAAAAAAAGTAATAGGCAAGCGAGCCAGGAACGGTGTTTACTTCGCAAAGGTACGCCTTATCTTCCGCCACCAAAAAGTCCATTCGCACCACCCCTTTCAAGTTCGCGCGTTTATAAATCGTTTTGGCGTACGCGCGGATTTTATCGCGGATTTCCTTGCTCACCTTATACGTACCCCCGTCGTTTGCAGATAAAGGCGCTTTCAAATCGTTGGGATTATATCCCCGTTTTACGTACTTTTCGTCAAACGAATACAAGCCGTCGCCAAACGCTTCTTCCACTTCCGACACTACCGTTTCTCCGCCCACCGAATACACCGCGCAATTCACGTCCGTCTTGCCTTTTAAATATTTTTCGATGAGCACGCAATCGTCCAACGAAAACGCCGTTTCTATCGCTTTTTTTACTTCTTCTTCGTTTTCCGCCACCGTAATCCCAATCGAAGAGCCGAGATGCGCAGGCTTGACGATAACGGGATATTTTAAGCGGGACGCTACGCTTTTTAACAAAAACGCGCCCCGTTTCCGATAATCTTTTTCGTTGGCACGGATACATTCCACCGTCGGCACGTTTAAACCGCGCATAAACGTTTTCGTTAAGCATTTATCCAAAAACAATCCCGACGGCGTTAAATCGGGCGAGGCGAGCGGTATGCAGTTGTATTGCATCAGCGCCGATACGCCCCCGCCTTCCCCAAATCCGCCGTGACAACAATTCAGCGCCACGTCGATACGCGCCAATTTTTTTATCTTTTTCTTGTTTTCCCAAAAGGCGTACAAATTGCCGTTTTCGAAAAATACGCGGGTGAAATCGGCGTATTTTCCTTCTTTAAACGTCGCCAAATCTTGCATTTTTTGGGAAGTGTACGTCTTCCCGTCCGTATGTAAATATACGGGATAAATTTCGTATTTTTCCCTATCCAACACGTTCATTACGAACACACCCGTAAGCACGGAAATCTCGTTTTCGCACCCACCACCACCAAACAACACCGCCAACTTCCGCATAAAAAAACACCTCCGCATAGATTGTTTTGCTTTGGTGTTTCGTTCGTTTTTTAATTTTTTAAATCGTCAATATACGTCGGGCAAATCGTTTAAAAACAACACCGCGTCGCCCGCTTGTAAACTCCCCGCAAGCCGTTCTTTCGCGCCGTCTATCGTTTTCACCGTCGTTAATTTTTCCAAATCCCCGCCCGCGCTCACGTAGCCCGCTTTCACCGCGCCCACCAGCGTATCGCCTACTAAAATTACTTTATCGAGATTAGCTTTTGCGATTTCTTCGCCGAGTTTGCCGTTGATTTCTTCTTCCAAGCGCCCACATTCGACGATACCGGGCGTTACGATAATCTTACCTTTTTCAAATCGGCAAAGGGCGTCTATCGCTTGTTTCGCGCCCTTTTCGTTGCAATTATACCCGTCGTCCAAAATATACACGCCACCGCTTTCTATCAGTTGCAATCTGTGCTCGACGGGTTGCAATTTTTCTATCCCGCGACGGATTTCTTCCACGCTTAAACCGATTTCGTAGGCAAGTAGCGCCGATTGATAGATATTTTCCACCGCGCAACCGCCCAAAAGTTTGGCGTCCACTTGCACCGTTTCCCCGCCGAGCGTAAAGGAAAAACGGGTGCTTGTCGGCAATAATTCCACGTTTTGCACGTCCTTTTTATACGCAAAGCGCGCGTTGTCGCCAAAATATTCTTTCCCAAACGACAGCAAATCTTCTCCACAAACGACTTTCTTCGCGCCACAACGCAAGATTTCGCTTTTTTCCGTGAACACGTTTTCCAAGTTTCCAAACGTTTGCACGTGTTGATTGCATACCCCCGTAAACACCGCAAAGTCGGGCTTTACCATTTCGCAAAGGCAAGCGATATCCCCTTTCTTTCTCGCGCCAAATTCAGCAAGAAACACTTCCGCTTTTTCCGTTTCGGGCGCAAACACCGTTTTGGCAATTCCAATCGGGGTGTTGTACGAATAGGGCGTCGCCACCACTTTATATTTTTCGGAAAGAATGGTTTCCAGTGCGTTTTTCACCGACGTTTTGCCAAAACTGCCCACCACTGCAACGCGGATTATTTGCTTTTCGTTAAGCACATGCCCCGCCCGTTTTACGTATTTCTTATTGCGCGCGTTTTCAAACAGCCCCGTAAACGCGTTGGCAAGCGCAAGCAACGCGGGCAAACATAAAACGGTGAGCGCAAAGGGTACGTACGCGATTAACGCGTAAATTTTCGAGCCGTTGACAACCGCCAAAAAGTACAAAAGCGCGATAAACGCGTAGGAAAACGCCGAAACGAATAAAAAGTACGTCGCAAACAAACGGTTGGTTCTGCCCGTGCGTTTTAAAGGCACTTTTAAGGCGTATTTGCGGTCTGCAAACAAATAGACGATTAAAAGGACGAAATAGGGAACGGCGGACGCGATAAGCGCCGTTTTTACGCCCGCAAACGAAAAGCAAAGGGACGTAACGCAAGACGACAGAGCCAAGCAAAGCGCCAATACGCTTAAACGGTTGAACGATAAATTATCTTTCCGTTTCAGCCAACGGAAAAAACCACCGTTTTTATAACCGCTTTGTTGTAACGCGCCTAAAAATTTTACCGTCGTTAAACACAAAAAGACGGAAACGACGAGGCTTGCCACAATTCTTTCCACTACGTTATTCATAAAAAAATTCCTCTGCTATCAAATTAAACGCCAACGGGTGCTGTGCAAACGCGAAATGTCCCCCCGCCGTTTGCCGTAAACAGGCACTCGGGAAATTTTGTAAATAAATTTCCGCTTCTTGCAAAGTGGTGGTTTTATCTTCCCTGCCTTGCACGATTAACACGCGGTTTTGCACCCCTTGCGCCGTTACGCGCAAATCTTCGTTGACGATTTTTTTATAACTTTCTTTCATTATCGGCGAAAGCGAACGGTATTCCGCGCTCCCGAATTTCCTTTCCGCAAAATTTTTCGCAAACCGTCTTACGAAACGGTACGCGCGCACTTTGAAACGGTAGGAAAAGCCCCTTTTTAAAATAATGCCCGCGCTACCCGTGAGCAATATTTTGTCGAACGTATTCGGCGAGCCTTGCGCCATTTTCACCGCTACGCGACAGCCGAACGAATGGGCGATAACGTGCGGTTTTCTTAATCCCAACGCGTCGATTACCCCTTTCGTCCATTCGGCGTAATCGCCCACCGAAAAGGGTTTTTCAAGGGGCGCGCTTTGCCCAAAACCCAAAAAATCAATCGCCGTAACGCGGTAAAAGCGGGAAAAATAGTTGATTTGCGCCGTAAACGCTTCTTTGGACGATAAATAACCGTGCAAAAAAAGCAAATCTTTCCCAGCTCCCTTTTGTAAAAACGAAACGTCGGATAAACGTCCGTCCGTCATTCCGTCCCCCTTTTTATAATTCTTTTATCATCTCTTGCGCGTCTTCGCCGTCCGCGTAGTATTTACAACGTAACCGCGTTTTGGTAAATCCGCGACTTTCGTACAGTTGCACCGCCGAAATATTGGATACGCGCACTTCTAAAAACACCCGCTTTGCGCCACGCGATTGACAAGCCTTTAAAAAGGCGTCTAATAATTTTCCGCCGTAGCCCTTCCCACGCTTTTTAGGAAGAACGGCAATCCGCGCGATTTCCCCGTCTTCAAACAACGATTGCCCGAAAACGTACCCGACGGCGTTCCCGTCTTCTTCTAATAGCGCTCCGCAAAAATCCAAACGCCCTATGCTACCAAGCAACATTCCTTGCGACCAAGCGTCCGCAAAACATTCTTTTTCCAATAGCGCGAGCGTTTGCGCGTCGTCTTTCGTAATTTCCCGTAATGCGATGGACATATTTTCGCCCCTTTAACGCCCCGCGTTGAGTTCCGCCGAGCTTTTGCGGATATATAAAGCGGTAAGTTCGCCGAATTTTCCTTTTTTTGCAAGCGCGCGCGTCGCTACCGCCAAGCCGTCCACCGCGTCGCATTCTACGACGGGGTGCTTTTCGGCGATTGCCAATTTTTCGCACGAACAAAGGGTGTAACCTGTCTTTGCCAATGCAAGCACTTCTTCTTCGGATAAATAGGCGGGCGGGTAAACAATTTCGCCC
>JAZNIR010000158.1:0-2033 GCA_045577595.1 Candidatus Scatosoma sp. | reverse complement strand
ACGGTGGTTATACAAGGCGTAAACCGTTTGCACGGCGTGGATTATACGCCGATTGGCGACCGCATCGAGGCGGGTACGTATTTAATTGCGGCGGCGTCTTGCGGGGGTGAAATCGAAACGGTGGGCGTTCCCGTAGAAAATATTGCGGCACTTTTACATAAATTGCGTGAAAACGGTTGCAAAATATATACGAAAAATGATAAAATAATATTACAAAGCGACGGACGGTTAAAATCCGTCGACTTGGTGGAAACGATGCCCTTCCCAGGATTTCCCACCGATTTACAAGCGCAATACGCCACCCTTTGTTGTACGGCAAGCGGTACGAGTTTAATCGTGGAAAATCTTTTCGAAACGCGGTATAAATACGCGGGGGAATTAAAACGTATGGGCGCGGACGTTGTCGTGCGCGGTCGTACGGCGGTGATTCGCGGTGTGGAAAAATTACACGGGGCAAAAGTTACGGCGGGCGACCTTCGCGGTGGCGCGGCGCTCGTAATCGCGGGTTTGAAAGCGGAAGGACAAAGCGAGATTTTCAATCTTTCGCATATCGACAGGGGGTACGCCGATTTTGAATATAAATTAAAAAAACTCGGCGCGAAAATCCGTCGGGTACGCGTATAAGAATAAAATATTATTTAAAAAAACAAAATAAATAAGGGAATTTATGCAAAAGAAGATAATCGTCATAATTTTAACGGTGTTGATTTTTTTATCGGCGTCCGTGCTTGGCGTTTCCGCCGTGTATCGCGTGGCAGACGTTACTGTAAACGCGCCCGTCGTATCGTTGGAAGCGCGCGCGGAGGCGATGGAATTGCAAAATCGTTTATTGCTTGCATATAAACAAGACAGTACGCTTTTTGCCAATCCCGAAAAAGCGGAAAACGTCGTTGCCGAATTTCCTTATTTCCGTTTAAAAACGTTTAAAAAAGATTATCCCGACCGTTTGATTATAGAAGTGCAAGAAGACGAAGAAGTGTACGCCGTGCCCGTAAGCGGAACGGATAATTTGTATTACGTGTTGAATAGAGAAGGCACGGTGCTTTGTACGCGTGGAAATATCACAAACCGCTCGGACGGGGAAAACAACGTTTTATTAACGGGCGATACGCGTTTCAACGTGGTTGGGGAAAAGGGGAAACCGCTTTCCGGCGACGGTTGTTTGCAAGATTTATTCGCGTTTTGTATGCAAGTGGAAAATTTGTTAAACGGTATGCGCCGTAACGTAGTGCAAGTGGAAGTGCGACGCCCGACGGTGAACGAAACGGTTTTCGTTTTGTATATGCGCGAAGGGGTGAAAATTTACGTGCGTAATCCAAGCGCGCTTACGTTGGAAAAAGCCAACCGCGCCGTTGAAGAATATTTCGCTTTGGACGTACCCAATCGTTTGACGGGATTTTTGGCGGTGTACGGGGACGACGAAGTGCGTTGTCAATATTATTACGACGACAGTTTTTTAAATTAAACCGTGAATAAGCAAAATAAAAAAACACGCTGAAATCAGCGTGTTTTTAACGTTTATATAAACTCTTATTTATTGCTTTTGGAAACGTTGAAATAATATTCCACGACGTCGCCGTCTTGCATAATATATTCTTTGCCTTCGCTACGGACTTTGCCTTTTTCTTTCGCGGCGGCAATCGAGCCGAGTTGTAAAAGAATTTCCCAATTCACGACGTCCGCGCGAATAAACCCTTTTTCAAAATCGGTGTGGATTTTTCCCGCCGCTTGCGGGGCTTTCGTGCCTTTCACAATCGTCCAAGCGCGCGTTTCCTTTTCGCCCGCCGTAAGATAGGAAATCAATCCCAAAAGAGCGTAAGATTTTTTAATCAAACGGTCAAGCCCGCTTTCGCCAAGCCCGAATTCTTCCATGAAAATCGCTTTGTCTTCTGCGTCCATTTGGGAAAGTTCTTCTTCCGTTTTTGCACAAATTACCAAAACTTCCGCGCCTTCTTGTTTTGCAAATTCTTTTACTTTTACAACGAAGGGGAGCGTATCTTCGTCTTTACCCATATCGCTTTCCTTAATATTAG
>JAZNIR010000157.1:0-4115 GCA_045577595.1 Candidatus Scatosoma sp. | reverse complement strand
CCCGCCGTCGCTTGCCGTCTAACCGACGACGTATTTCGCCCAAACAGTTCGTCTATCGACACGTCGAACAAATCGGCAGGCCGTAAAATCGTTTCGCAATCCGGTTCGCTCGTCCCGTTTTCCCAATTACTCACGTTTCTTTGCACGTTCCCTATTTTTTCCGCAAGCTCCTTTTGCGTTAATTGCAATTCTTCTCTGTATTCCCTTATTTTCAATTTCATAGAACCACCCCCTTTATCAATATTACCAAAAAAACTACTATTTTTACTTGACAAAGTAATTTTAATACTGTATAATGTTTTTGTTTTAGTAATTATTTTTCTATTTAAGGAGCAAAAATTATGTATCGTAATATTGGCGGAAAAATCAAAACTTTGGTAAAAATCGTAACGATTATCGAGCTTATTCTTATCAGCGCGTTCACTTTAGTCTTTTTTATTCTCGGTTTAGCCTATGACGCTGGCACTGCATTTTTAATCTTATTGCTTGGCGCGCTCTTGTTTTTTATCGTTTGGATAAGTTCGTGGATAGCGTACGGTTTTGGGGAGCTGGTGGAAAGCAATCAAAAAACGAAAGAAATTTCTATTGAAACGCAAGAAATTATGAAAAAGGTTTCCACCGTTTTAAGCGATATGAAACGGGAGCGTATGAAAAACACCGTTTGTATCGGTATGGATTCGTATAAAAACCAACCGAACGCAAAGCATATTTTACTGCCCGCAGGCACGGTTACCATCGGCGCAAGAGCGTTTATCGGGCGTGTTGATTTGGAAAGTATCGTAATCCCCGCCGATATACAGCAAATCGGGCAAGACGCATTTGCGGGTTGCAATAAATTACGTATTTTCTTTGACAAGGAATGGGACCCTTATTTTATCAACGGAAAATACAACCCCGACAACCGCCCTATTTATTGGAAAGGCGAATGGCAATACGACAAAGACGGACACCCCGTCGTGTTGGCAAACCTTCGTTAACGTCTTTCCATTATTTTTTGCAAGCAAAACCCCCAAACCAAACTTTACGAGTTTTGGTTTGGGGGTTTTTATAATAACAAGTTGAACCTACGGGATTATCCAACAAAAACAGCACGAAAAAAACGCCCTTTCGGGCGTTCGTTGTGCGTTGGTGGAAAAAATGAGCGCAAATCAATCGTTAGGTTTCTTCCCCTAACAAAACGCTGACATTTACTTCTAATGCAACCGCCAACGCCTTTAAATAACTTGCTTTTGGCTCGTTGATATTATTCTCCCAAATCGAAATCATTCCGTTGGATACGCCAACAAGTTTGGCAAGTTGCGGTTGGGTTAATCCCTTTTCTAACCGCAAAAATTTAATTGTTTCACCTAATCCTTTCATACGTATATTTATATTATCAGAAAACTAAGAATAATACTTGACTTCTTAGTAATCTAAGAATATAATATTGATAAAAGGAGAAAAAATGAAATACACAAAAGCGATTGGTAATAGATTAGATGAATTATTAAAAGAACGACGTCTTACGCAAACACAATTTGCAAAGAACAGCAACATATCCCGAACGACAATCAATGGAACGATAAACGGTAAAGTTCGTATTGTAACGTTTGAAACGCTGATTACATTTTGCAAAACTCTTAATATAACGTTAAGCGATTTTTTCAACTCGGAATTATTTAATAGGGATATAGAATTTTACAAAAAGAAAAAAGGACGGCGTATAATCAAACGGTAATATAAAAACGCCCTTTCGGGCGTTCGTTGTGCGTTGGTGGAGCGAGTTTAACGCAAGTTGAACCGCTTTACTTTCTAAATAAATCCTTAAACTCTTTTACAAGTCTTTTGTCTGTTAATGAATCTGAAAGAACTCGAAAATCTTCTTTTTGAATAGTTATAACAGGCTGTATACTTTTCCCTGTAAATGGATTATAAAAATCTGCAACGACAAAACCGCGTTCTGCAATCAAATTTTCCATTGCATCGCCAACGTATCCCTTAAATAGCCCTTTATCCGCATAATTATCGTTTAATAAAATAATCGCGTCCATTTCTTCCACTAATGCATTGTTTTCATATTTATCCATAATTCTTTCTCCTTAATAGCTATGTCCAGAATAAGGTGTAGCAAGGTCTATACCGCCTTTTTGCCCCAATTTCCATATTGTTTTTATGCGTTGCTCTACCCCTTCTTGATTAGTTAAAGTAATTATAATACTTATTTTTGCTGTTTGTTTATTTACTCCCGCATATTGATATTCGCCATTACAATATTTTTCTATTGCCTGTAAAATATAACGCTGTTGTAAATATTCGCTATCTTCTATCGTATATCCCCAACTTTCAAATAATTCCTTTTTGCAGTCGTCGTACTTAAAGTTCGAATTACGTTGTTTTTGGTAAGCGAGTTTAACGCAAGTTGAACCGCTTACTTTCTAAATAAATCTTTAAAAGCCTTACCAAGTTTTTGGTCTTCTAACGTTCCCGAATAAACTCGAAAATCTTCTTTTTTAATTTCCACCAATATTGCGATGTCTTCGCCTGTAATAGGATTGAAAAAATCCGCTAATATTATGCCCATTTTCTCTATTAAGTTTTCAACAACAACACCAATATACCCAGTATATAACCCTTTATCAGCATAATTGTCATTTAATAAGATAATATCGTCTGTCCAATCCACCAAAATATTTTCTTTCATTTTAACCATAATTTTTCTCCTTACGTCAATTTGCAAATCCTGAAAAAGGTGTCGCCATTTTTATTTCACCTTTGGGCAATAGGCTCCACCCTGTTTTTATTCGTTGTATTTTTCCATTATTACTAGGCAATTCAATCACTATTTCTATACGAGCGTAATATTCTACTCCTTTATAAACGTATTCCCCCGCACAATATTTTTGTATTGCTTGTGAAATATAAAGTTGTTGTAAATATTGGCTATCCTCTATCGTATATCCCCAACTTTCAAATAATTCGTCGTACTTAAAGTTCGAATTACGTTGTTTTTGGTAAGCGAGTTTAACGCAAGTTGAACCGCTTTACTTTCTAAATAAATCCTTAAACTCTTTTACAAGTCTTTTGTCTGTTAATGAATCTGAAAGAACTCGAAAATCTTCTTTCTTAATTTCTATAACTGGTTGGATATATTCTGGTTCAATTGGATTTGAAAAATCCGCGACTACAAAGCCGTATTTTTCGATAAAATTAGCCATCACGATACCAATATACCCCTTAAGCAATCCTTTATCCGCATAATTATCGTTTAATAAAATAATATCATCCATCTCTTCCACTAATGCATTATTTGTATATTTATTCATAATTCTTCTCCTTAATTTTTAAATCCTGAAAATGGTGTTGAAAGTTTTATTTCGCCTTTAGGATATAAAGACCAACCTGTTTTTATTTTTAAAATCCCCCCATCTTTTATAGGTAAGTCTATTACTATCTCTATGCGTCCATATTGTTTACCTGCACCCTTAAAAATGTAATCTCCGTTGCAATATTTTTCTATTGCTTGTGAAATATAAAGCTGTCGCAAATATTCGCTATCTTCTATCGTATATCCCCAACTCTCAAATAATTCCTTTTTGCCGTCGTCGTACTTATCGCTAAAAATATACCCCGTAAATTTACGAATATCACAAGTTGCATTCGCCGTAATATACGGTATCGGCTTTGCAATTTTTTCAAGCCTACATTGACATCTTGGATGCTGTGGATATTTCGGCATTTGCTTTACGATAAAATAACAACCGTTAAATTTATCGCAATCATCTTGCCAATCGTTTGGTTGCGCTATCCACTCAATCCAATCGTCTTTTTTTAACGATAAAAAATTTTTTAATAGCTTTTCCACTATTTCGTTTATTAGCCCCATTATATCATACCTCCTCAAATAAAGCAAACAAACGAACCCGTTGTGGCTCGTTTGTTTTGCCGTATTATAACATAAATTTTTTGTTTGTCAATAGGGTACTGACAGCTTTTTGGAAGTATAAATAATTTATATAGCAAAATCCGAACTTTGCAATTTCCGTCAAAAGGTTCGGATTACGTTGTTTTGGTGGAATTGGGCGTGTGAAACACACACCGAGTGCACCAATTTATTAGTAGGGTTCCCGAAAAGATTT
>JAZNIR010000156.1:0-7601 GCA_045577595.1 Candidatus Scatosoma sp. | reverse complement strand
AATCAAAAACGTCGTTATTGCGTACGAACCCGTTTGGGCTATCGGTACGGGCAAAACGGCTACGGCGGGACAAGCCAACGAAACGATTGCGTTTATCCGCAAAACGATTGGCGAAATGTTCTGCCCGAAATGCGCGCAAGCCGTTCGTATCCAATACGGTGGCAGTATGAACGCGGGCAACTGCAAAGAATTGATGGCAAAAGAAGAAATCGACGGCGGTTTGATTGGCGGTGCGTCCTTGAAAGCGCCCGACTTCGCAACGATTGTAAACTTCGATAAATAAAAAATTTTAAGCAACGAAAATCGGGGTGGTGGCGTCGTTCAACGCGTACATACCCCCTTTCTTTGTAAAAAATCCATTAAAAAAGGAGAAACTTATGCGTATTCCTTATGCAATTATTATTATGGACGGCTACGGCTTAAACCCCGATAAAAACGGCAACGCTATCGTGGCGGACGGCAGTAAATACGTCAACGAACTTATGCAAAACTATCCTTCCGCAACGCTTGGCGCAAGCGGTATGTCGGTGGGACTTCCCGACGGGCAAATGGGCAACAGCGAAGTAGGCCATTTGAATATCGGCGCGGGCAGAATCGTTTATCAAGACTTAACGAAAATTACGAAAGATATCCGAAACGGCGAATTCTTTAAAAATCAAGAATTACTCCGCGCAATGCGCTCGGCAAAAGAAAACGGAAAGAATTTACACCTTTACGGCTTGGTGTCGACGGGTGGCGTGCACAGCCATATCGAACATCTCTACGCGCTTGTGGAAATGGCGAAAAACGAAGGGCTTGAAAACGTGTATATCCACGCGTTCACCGACGGACGGGACGTAGCCCCCACTTCCGGCGCGGGATTTTTGAAAGACTTACAAGACAAGCTTAATCAGCTTGCGTTTGGTAAAATCGCGTCCGTTTCGGGCAGATATTACGCAATGGACCGCGACAACAACTGGGACAGAGAAGAAAAGGCGTACGATATGCTTACGCTCGGCACGGGCGTACAATTCGAAGGCACGGCGGAAGACGCGTTAAAAGCGTCGTACGAAAAGGGCGTAACCGACGAATTCGTATTGCCCACCAATCTTACTAAAAACGGCAAACCCGTTGCGTTGATTGAAAAGGGCGACAGCATTATTTGCTTTAATTTCCGCCCCGACAGAGCCCGCCAAATTTCCAGAATGTTTTCGCAAGCAAACTTCCCCTACGTTGACGAAAAGACGGGCAAAACGCTTGGATTTGAAAGAAAAACGGGTTTCCTTGCCCCTTGCTACGTGGGCTTTGCGGTGTACGATTCTTCCTTTGAAAACGTGTACGTCGCGTTCCCGCCCGACGAAATCACCAACACGTTGCCCCAATATATTTCTTCGCTCGGCTTAAAGCAACTGCACATAGCGGAAACGGAAAAATACGCGCACGTAACTTTCTTTTCCAACGCGAAATTGGAAGCGCCCGTCGAAGGCGAAACGCGTATCGTGATTCCCTCCCCGAAGGTTGCCACTTACGATTTACAACCGGAAATGAGCGCTTATCCCGTAACGGAAAAGGTGCTTGAAGAATTGGATAAAGGGGTGTACGACGTCGTAATTTTAAACTTCGCCAACTGCGATATGGTTGGGCACACGGGCGATATGAACGCGGCAATCAAAGCGGTGCACACCGTCGACGAATGTGTGAAAAAGGTAACGGATAAAATCCTTGCAATGGGCGGTAGCGCACTCGTTACAGCCGACCACGGCAACGCCGACCAAATGATAGCGTCGGACGGCGAAACGGCGTTTACGCAACACACGACGTTCCCCGTACCCGTCATTCTCGTTTCGGAAGAATATAAAAACGCGTCGCTTCGCACCGACGGCGTACTTGCCGACCTTGCGCCTACGCTCCTTGCTATGATGAAAATCGAAAAACCGACGGAAATGAGCGGTGAAAGCTTGATAAAGTAAGTGAAAATGCAAGGAAAATGAAAATTTTTCCGAAAAACGCATAAAAAAACTTGCGATATTTTGCGTAGTGTGTTATAATCTATATCGTATTTTGGATAAAAACGAAAAAAAGGAAAATAATTAAAATGTTGAATTGGACGAATTTATTGATTCCCGTTAAAGGCGAAGCTTATTATCAACTGCGTATGGGTTTAAGCGTAGCAATGATTGCGCTTATGGCAATTTCCGCCATTACGGCAATTATACTCATCTTATTACAACCCAGCAATTCGAGCGGTATCGACGCACTCGGCGGTTCGAGTGAAACGTTTTTCGGCAAAAACAAGGGCAAATCAATCGAAGCAAAAATGAAAAAATGGACGTGGATATGCCTTGCGGTGCTCGTCGTTTTCTCTATCGCGTTTTTCGTATTGCAAATCGAATCCCTTTGGACCTAACGATAAAACGGATTTTTTTCGGTGGCTTGCTCGTTTAAGCCACCTTTTTTATTCCCACTTCTCCCCCTTTTTGCCATATCAAGGAGATTTTTATGAGCGCAAGAGAGCGTATTTACGAACGTTTTGAAAACGGCGAGCTTGCCGGCAAAACGCTCGACCAAATTTGTAAAATTTTATCTATCCCCTACCGTGAAAAGAGCCGTTTAATCCCCCTTTTAAACGATTTGAGAAAGGACGGCAAAATTTTTTGCGTAGACGGCAAATACGGCACGGACGAACAGTTGGGGCTTATCAAAGGCACGGTTATCGGCAACGAACGGGGCTTTTGTTTCGTCGAGCCGTCCGATAAAAGTAAATATGAAACGGATTTTTTCGTTCCGCGCAAATACGCGCGTGGCGCTTTACACGGCGACACGGTGCTAATTGCCCCCGCCCCCGACGATTTTGACGAAGGCGAACGGGACAGAGCGCAAGTTTTTCAAATTTTAGAGCGCGGTTATAAAACCATCGTCGGCGTACTGCGTAAAGATAGACGTTCGGGGTACGTACTGCCCGACGAAAAGAAATTTTCCACGAATATTTATATTGCGGGCAAAAACTGCTCGCACGTTAAAAACGGCGTAAAAGTCGTCGTGGAATTAGTCGATTACCCCGTCGGCAAAGCTCCCGAAGGGAAAATCGTGGAGGTATTGGGCGACGAAGACGATTTCTTCGTGGAAGAACTCTCGATTATCCGCTCGTACAACTTGCGCGAAGAATTTCCCGCGCACGTGGAAAAGGAAGCCGAGCGTTTACAAAAACAAGGGATAAAAGCGGAAGAAATCACCGCTCGGAGAGATTTGCGCAACCAAACCATCGTAACGATTGACGGGGAAGACACGCGGGATATCGACGACGCGATTTCCCTTGAAAAAAAGGACGGATTTTATCATCTCGGCGTGCATATCGCCGACGTTTCCCACTACGTAACCGAACGTAGCCGTTTAGACGAAGAAGCGTTCGAACGTGGTACGAGCGTTTATTTTCCCGACCGCGTTTTACCTATGCTCCCTCGCGCCCTTTCCAACGGTATTTGTTCGCTCAACGAAGGGGAAGATAGGCTTGCCCTTTCTTGCCTTATGAAAATCGACAAAAAAGGGAACGTCGTCGACAGCGAAATCGTGGAGAGCGTCATTCGCTCCGCGCATAAAATGACGTACACGCAAATCACGCAAATCCTTAAAAAGGACGAAGAAACGACGAAACGCTTTTTAGACGTTGCGGACAAAGTGTTCCTTTTTGCAGAGCTCACTCGCGTTTTGCAAGAAAAGCGCGCCAAAAAAGGCAGTATTACGCTGGACGTAAAAGAGGCGAAAATTCTTTTCGACAACGAAACCAACGAAATCACCATTCCCGATTATAAGCGGGCGTTTTCTTATGAAATTATCGAAGCGTTTATGGTGCTTGCCAACGAAACGGTTGCAACGTATATGCACGCGCTCGACGCGCCGTTTATCTATCGTATCCACGAAAAACCGACGGAAGAAAAGGCAACGACTTTCCGCGCGTTTGCCCAAACGCTGGGTTTAACCGTCCGTTTCGATGCCACCGACGTAAAACCGTACGATTATCAAAATCTTTTAAACAAAGCGCAAGATTTGCCAGCCTTTTCGGTGTTAAACCGCGTAATGCTCCGCTCGATGCAAAAGGCGCGTTATTCCCCCGAAAACGTAGGGCATTTCGGCTTGGCAAGCGATTGTTATTGCCATTTCACTTCCCCTATTCGGCGTTATCCCGATTTGTGTATTCACCGCATCATCAAATCGGTGTTACACGGGGAATACGAAAACGTACGCCAGCGGTTTTCGGGTTTTGTCGAACGCGCTTCGGCGCAATCGTCGGATAAAGAGCGGATTGCCACCGACGCCGAACGGGACGTGGACGATTTATATAAAACGATGTATATGAGCGAACGTATCGGCAAGAAGTACGAAGCGGTGATTTCCGGCGTAACTTCCTTTGGGATTTTTGCCGAGCTTGCCAATACGGTGGAAGGGTTTATCCCTATCGAAAGCTTGTACGGGGAATATAAATTCGACAAAGACCGTTTCCGTTTAATCGGCGGAAAGGAAAGTTACACGATTGGCGAAAGGGTGCTTGTAAAAGTGTTGGACGTCGATTTTTACCGCCGTCAAACGCTGTTTGGATTGTGCGAAAAATTAGAAAACACCCCCACCAAGTACGAAACGAACGAAAAAATGGAGAATAAAAAATGAAAATCATCACCACCAATAAAAGCGCGGGTTTTGAATATTTTATTGAAGAAAAATACGAAGCGGGAATTGTGTTAAGTGGCGACGAAATCAAATCGTTACGGCTTGGCAACGTGAATATGAACGACAGTTTTTGTTTCTTACGCGAAGGCGAAGTTTGCGTAAAAAATATGCATATCGCCCTTTACGATAAATCGGACGGCTTTTCTTCCCG
The DNA here is from genome assembly GCA_045577595.1 of Candidatus Scatosoma sp. Classification (GTDB taxonomy): domain Bacteria; phylum Bacillota; class Clostridia; order Christensenellales; family Borkfalkiaceae; genus Scatosoma. Next base: position 2,749 of record JAZNIR010000156.1, on the reverse strand, counting down.
CGACACGCGAAAAGATAGAAAATTGCTGTTGCACAAAAGCGAGATTGCCAAAATCGCGGGTAAAATCAATCGGCAGGGCTATACGCTCGTACCCTTAAAATTATATTTTAAAGATTCTCTCGTAAAAATCGAAGTGGCGCTTTGCAAGGGCAAACACACTTACGATAAAAAACAAGCGCTTGCCGAGCGGGACGTAAAACGTTCTGTCGAACGGGACGTTAAAAACGCGGGATTTTAAAGGGTAACGTACCAATTTAAACGGCAATATACGAAAACGACGGACTTTCTCGCCCGTCGTTTTTTTGCGCTTTAAACTCGCCTTTACGTACAACCGCCAAACCGCCCCTTACGACGGTTTTCAATCAAATGATATTCCGCTTGATAAGAAAAATCGTGATAAACGGGCGATTTATCGGACGAAAACGCCAAATTTCCGTCAGCACTGGCAATACGGCTTTGCCCGTCCCCGCAAAACAAAATCGGTACGCCGTAAAAAAACGCGCTGGCGCGGAGCAACGCGTCCACCCTTTCGTCCGCCTTTCCAAACGGACAAAGGATAAAATCGCTTCCGCAACCCGCCAAAGTTTTCATCACGTCGGGAAAATACAAATCTTCGGCAACCACGACACCTATCCGCCCCGCTTGCGTATCGTACACCCGCAAACCGCTTCCACAGCCAATTTCTTTATCGACGGCGTTTATCATATCCGAAACACCCAAAATCCTGCCGTTTTGCGCAATCACCGCCGATTTACAACGCAAACCGCGCGCATTCGTTACGCAAGCGTGGCAAACGACGTTTGCGTTTTCTTTGGAAGATTTGGCTACGCTTTCAAAAAAACACGTTTCCCCTTTCCATTCCTTTTCGTAATATATTTCTTTCTTTTCACCGAACCCAAACACGACGACGTCCGCTTTTTCCGTCGGCGTAAACGATTCTATCCCCCCTTTACTTACAAAACCAATCCGCATAACGCCCTCCTTTTTCCATTATATCCGCACGCGCAAAAAAAAGTGCCAATTTTTTTAATTTTTCCGTATAATGTATTACGTATGTTTCCGCAAAAAAACGCGCATACTAAAAAAACGGCAAGGGGGGAATTATGTTTGGATTAGGGTTATCTATCGGTATTTTAGCGGGCGGGAGTATTGCATTTATATTTCTAACGCTCATACGTATCAACAAAAATTAAAATCGGCGGTTTTTCTACCGCCGATTTTTTAAAGCTTTTAAGGCTATTATTTACAATATTTATCCACGATTGCTTGCATCACGTCCAATTTTTTCACCATATCTTGCGCTAACGCCAAATGACATCTTGCCCGCGCGTAATTTTGGTCGGGATAATGAATACGGAAATATTTATCCCCGTCCAAGTAATCGCTTAAAAAGCGAATTCCGCATTCCACCGTCATTGCCACCGCGCCAAGCGCCAGCGTTTCCTTTTCCGCCTGCGTCATCGCGCCTTTTACTTCGCCGACGAACCCGCAAGCAAACCGTTCGTATTTTTGCAAATTGAGCGCCACTTTCGACAAATCCTTTTCGTCCTCGTCCACCGTCGACGCCGCCACGCGGATTGCGTCGCCAAAATCAAACGCCAAAAGTCCGGGCATAACGGTATCTAAATCAATCACCGTTAAATATTTCCGCGTTTCTTCGTCGAATAACACGTTGCTGATTTTCGTATCGTTATGCGTAACGCGCAACGGCAATACGCCCGCCCTTTGCAAACGGTAAGGTTTCGTCGCCAATTCTTCCAGCTTTTCGTACCCGTCAATCAAATCGCGTACTTCTTCCAATCTGCCCGCATAGTCGTTTTTTATCGCTTCGCGGAGCGTTTCAAATCTTTTTACAGTGTTATGGAAGTGTGGAATAACGATATGTAAATCGGAAACGGGGAAGTCTTTCAAACAAATCTGAAAATACCCAAACGCTTTGCCCGCTTGTTCGATAATATCCAAATCGTCCGTTTGCGTAAACGACATCGAACCGTCTATAAAACGGCAACAACGCCAAAATTCTCCGTTTTCCAAAACGGTGTAATAAAGCCCTTCTTCGTCGGTGGAATAATGCAAAACGCTACGTTTTGCGGTAACGCCCGTCGCCTTAATTTTCGCGCGAATATATTCGGTTACGGACGATATATTTTCCATCACGGCAATCGGATTTTGGAACACGTACGTATTTACCCTTTGCAGGATATAATCTTTAAGCTCCCCGTCGCGCATAAAAAACACTTGATACGTCGTGTTGATATGCCCGCTGTTAATCACTTGATAATGGCTGTATTCTCCACGCAAGCCGAATTTTTCGCAAACTTGTAAAATTTTGCTTTCTTCTCTTTGCATTCTTTCTTACCCTATTTCCCTTATATTTTCCGCGCGCAAAAGCGCCGTCCCTTATTCTCCATACAAGTTTTCAACGAAAGCGTAAAATACTTATAGAATTATTATAACATACAACCCGTTTGTTTGTCAATTAACTTTTTCGATTTTTTCAATCAATTTTTTAGAAGTGCTTTTTACCCGTCGAAAAAAGCAAAAACTTGTCGTTTCCGTTATAATTTCCCTTTTTTTTCAAATACTAACGGTATGAAATTTATAAAATTATTTTTGCTCAACTTCATATTTTTTGCTTTTCCCTTTCCCGCGTGCGCTTGCCGTATCCATTCCAACCGCCCGCAAACCCCGCCGTCCGTAACCGCGCAAACGCACTATTTGTCTTTACCCACCGACGCTACGGCAGAAC
>JAZNIR010000155.1:0-6058 GCA_045577595.1 Candidatus Scatosoma sp. | reverse complement strand
GAAGCGTTGTTTATATCCAAGAAGCGGACGTTCTTTTGTTTTGTCGCGATTATCAAGAATTGAACACTTATTTAATCAATCTTTTAAAATACGTTCGTCATAACCTTTTGACGGTTATTTTTGATTGTCAAGTAGATAGCGCGCTTGATAAAGCCGTACGGCGTATGACGGTAGGGATTTACCATATAGAAACAAGCTACGACGGGCGGTTTTTCTTCTTTTGGAAAGTCCGCCGTTGGAAGTTTATTTATATACACAATCAATTAAATGACGTTGTGAAAGAGCTTGCGACGGTTGGTATAAAAATAAAGCTTTCCGTAGTAGAGCGCGGGCGTTTCCGTGTGTTTGGCAATATCTTTGATTATTATAACAGCTTTTCGGGCGTTCCTTATTTCTTGTGGGGTATCGAAAAACACGGGTATGAATATTTGGAATACCCGAACGAAACGCTTTCCATCGACGATATAAACGCGTTTTTGGACGCGCATCCGTTGGCGCGCCCCGAAGATATGAAGAAAACATAAAAAAACAAGGGCATAGCCCCTGTTTTTAAACCTTTTCGCCGTTAGGTAATACGATATTAATTTCAAGCGTACAGCCTAACGCGTTAACAAGTTTTTGATATTCCGATAGTTTAAAATTATTTGTCGTGAATTTTTGCGAAAGGTTGCTTTGTGTTTGTCCTGTTCGGCTTGCAAGGTCAATTTGATTAACTTCGGTTTTTATCATAGCAATTTTTAATTTTTCAGTTAAATTTATCATATTTTTTTACGCCTCCTGTGGTTATTATATTATAAAATATAGATAAAGTCAAGGGAAAATAAATAAAAAATTAGATTTTTCTAAAAAATATTATAAAAAGTATTAGTTTTTACTTGACTATATTAGAAAAATATGATATAATATAATTACAAAAGGTTAAGGGAAACCGAAACCGAGCAGGTAAAAAAATAAAAAAGGAGGTATAAGCAATGAATAAAGACAAGGAGAAAGTAGAAATGAACGTAACGCAAGCATTATTGCAAGCAATCGTAGAGATTGCGGATAAGTGCGAAACGTTAGAAGAGTTTCGGGAAGCTCTTGCCCGTATAAAAACGGAATAAAGAGAAAACCGCCCACGAGCCAAAACGTAAGGACGGTTTAAGGGTCGGGGGGTGTACCTGCCACCCCTTGACCTATAAAGTATAGCAGGAATAAAAAATAAAGTCAAGTAAAATTAAGGAGATAAAAAAATGAAAGAGGCAAAAATTATTGAAATATTTGAAGAAGGGAGCTACAACCACGGCGACGTTCAACCCGACAAAGCCAAAAGAATTGATATTTACACCGACGAAAACGACGGATACGGATTTAACTTCGCTATCGGAATACGGCAAATCAATGAAAGTTCGATAGACCGTTTCATTTCAAAGCTGAAAGATATGATAGGTTTGGGATATAAAATTTCATTTGCTTTTATCAAAGAAAGCGAATACAACAAAAACGGCACAAAAAGCATTTTTGGAGAATAGTTGACGAAGTTTATACCTATGTACCTTATGATGTTTTATAAAAATAGTTGTTCTATCAGTAAAGGCGGGAAACCGCTTTTCACCCTTTCCTTTAATAGCCCCGTCCGTTAAGAAAACGCGGGCGTAGCCCCTTAAGCCTGTCTAGGGCGTTTTTAGGACAAAAGAATTTGCGAAAGCCATAGCAGAGCGGAAGACATAAAAAGAGAAAGCGTGTAGCCGTTTCGGTGAAACGTAGCGGACGCGCCCAGCTATTACGAAAAGTAAAAAAGGAAAAAATGAAGATGGAAGCGACTTTTAAAAGGTTGGTAAACCGAAAAAGCGGGGTAACCCGAACAAGTTCGGGCAAAACAGAACAAGCGCAGGCGCTGTTTTGCCCGCTTCGGAAAAACTTACTTCTCGCGTGTGCGTGCGTGTGCGTGCGTACGTGCGCGCCCGTTACCACGAATAACGGGCGTGAAACTGATAGTTTTGTATATACAAAATTGTGGATAACTTTATAAAATTATGGAAAAGAAGAAAGACGCGAATTTATTAATTCGAATTGACAGTCAAAGAAAAAGTTTGCTTTTAATACAAGCAAAACGAGCAAATATGAGTTTATCTCGGTATTTAACGCTATTGATAGATAACGCTATCTTGCCTTTAAAAACTCAAATAAGAAAAGGGGAAATAACCTATGACGACCTCGAAGCCATTCTCGACAATCAGTTACAACTCGGAAGATTTTTTAACAAGTAAGCTTGACGATTTGGTAACGGGCGGAATATTGGACGAATACGCGTTTATACATCACGCGGCGGAAGATGACGAAGAAAAAGACCATATCCATTTGTATATGATACCTGCGCATAAAATGGACACTTCGCAAATTAAAGAGTATTTGAAAGAATACGACGAGAAAAACCCCGAAAAACCGTTAGGTTGTATATCTTGCGTTTCTTCTAAGTGGGATGATTTCTATTTGTACGGTTTGCACGACCCCGCATATTTGGCAAGTAAGGGAATGTCGCGAAAGTATAGATACATAAAAGACGATTTTTATTTTTCAAGTCCCGAATTCTTTTATGAGCTTATACGGCGTATTGATAGAAGTAAATTTATCGGTTTAGAGCGGATAACGGACGCGGTAGAAAACGGCGTAAGTTTTGCTGAAATGGCGCGTTTAGGACAAATTCCCGTCCAATTAGTAACGCAATATCAATATATGTATGATTTAATGGTAAAATCTACTTTAAATCGTGCGGGAAGAGAAACGCATACGCCGAAAGAGATAAAGGAAGATTTTCCTTGTTTCGACCCCGTAACGGGGGAATTAATAAAGGTAACGAAAGATACACCCACAAGACAAACAAAAATTAGAGGAAGTTTAAAATGACGCATCATTTAAAAATATTACCAGAATATTTCCAAGCCGTAATAAACGGCGAAAAACCTTTTGAAATTCGGTATAATGACCGCAATTTCCAAGAAAATGACCGAGTTATACTTGAAGAATATCTCGGCAAAGAAATAATCCCACAATGCGAAAATTTCTATAAACAAAAAATTGACGAATTCGGCGATACTTGGTGTTTTTTCGATTGCAAACGAAACGGAAAGTGTGGGGAATATATAAAACACAATTACACGGGGCAACGTTGCTTAATAAAAATAAAAAAAATCTTTAAGTTAGATACCGCAAGCAAGGATTTAATCGGATACGTTGCGTTTACATTTAATATAATAGCGATTAATGGAAAAGGAATAAAGGAAGTGTAAAATGAAAAGAATAGTTTGGATAGGATTAATGGTATGGACGGCAATATTTATAAGCGCTTGCGTTTATGGTATAACGTTACTATAAAGGGGGGAATAAAATTGAAAGTTTTAATAACTTGTGAAGAAAAAGGTAAAAATCTTGACAAAAAAAAGGAGAAGTATTATAATGGGAAAAAAGAAAGTAGAAACAAGAAGTTTTCATTTAAGTAAAGGAAAAAAAACAGATAAACGTATAAAGCCTTTAAAAGGCGAGCCGAATACAAATTTAGATACATACGGCAAAGAAGACGGACGATTACGAAATAGGCGTAAATTCGGTAAAGATGGCAACGCTATAAAAGATTACGATATAGCAGATAAACATAAGCCGTATGACCACGTTCATGATTTTAAAGGAAAAGAACGAGAAAAAAAGGATAGAGAGCCGAATAAAAAAGAACGTAGGGAAATCAAAAAAGCGAAGAAAAAAAGGAGATTTTGGATATGGTAGATTTAGGTATAATGCGAGATTTAGAAGATTTAATAAAATCGCAAGCGGATTTTGTTTTTAAGTATAAAGGCGAGAGTTATTTAGTAGAGCCGTATGGAAAAGAAGTCGAAATATGGAAAGACGGCGAAAAATTAGGTAGATACTGTTCGTTGTCAGAATTATTAGAAACATTTAGAATTAATGGTATTTTGATGATTGAATGTTTGGACGATATAGAATTAGATATTTAAAAAAACGCTCCGAAAGGGGCGTTTTTTATTTATATAGATTATTATTTTACAACATTAGGGATTAAGGTCCAAATGGGGAAAGTTGCTCCGTGTATTTCTTTTTCTTCTATATTTTTAAAAAGATTTTCAAAGTCTTTAGTAATTTTACCTAAACACTTCCCTTGATTTTCTCTATATTGATTTTGTGGTGCTGTTTCAATTGATACATACCAGCCATTATTACTAATTGCAATAAATGGACCGTTTGTTACGTTCCATATGTCTTGTAATGTAGTATTATTAGTTGAAATTTCTTGGGTTATAATATTTTTTTTCTTTTTTAAACAAGTCGGTAGGGTTTCTGGCGAATTTTGCGCGTGTTGTTCAGTTGTGCTGGTTCTTTGTTTTTCTTCACGAATTTTACGACAAGCTTTTTCATCTTTTTTAGTATGCGCAAAGCATTTACGGCGCTTTGTTCCTAATGTTCGTGCAATTAAAGGTCGTTTGCACTCAATACAAATACAATTACATTTTTTTCCGTTTTTTTTAGGTGGAATATCAAATATTAAAATTATTTCTCCTGTTTCTTTTGAAACTGCTTTATCCATTATTATTTCCTTAAAAATTATTATTTCCGTTATGTGTGCTGTGATTATATATCACGGCTTTTTTTGTTTTTTCGTAATCTCTTCCTATAAGCTCGTCAACGGTTATACCGTAAAAGTCGGCAATTTTTTCACAAATACCTATTGTTGGCTCATTTGTATTGTTTTCATATAGGCTTATTGCTTGTTGTGTAATGCCGATTTCTTTTGCAAGTTTTTCTTGTGATAAATTTCTTATTCGTCTTTCTGCTTTAAGATATTCGCCGTATTTTTTCATAATCATTACCTTTATAAAAAAATTTTACAATTTTTCTTGTGAAAATACTTGACATACAATTATACTTGTGATAATATTATAGCATACAAGTTTACTTGTAAATAAAAAGCAGTCCCAAAGAAAAGGAAACGGGACGAAGGAAGTAGTGATATGGATTTTTATGTGCATTTATTTGAAGTAAATTTCGTTGGCAAAGACGGCAAAATACAAAGATTTTTTACGGATTATAAAAAGGAAGTTTGTGAAATGATAAAAAGTGATAAAACAAATTTTTTGTATTTATTTTATAAAGGTGTTTGTTTAGGTGTAAGCGGTTTTTTAAATATGTTTGAAGATTATGTAGATTTTAAGTAATAGATTTGAATGATATTAATAAGTAAAAATCCCGAAAGGGTTTTTAAATAAAAATTTTAAAGTCCTGTAACGAAAGCAGGCGAAGGAGAAAAAATGTTTGTATTTGTAAAAGGCACGGAAGGTATTTCCAACAAGACGGGTAAAGAGTATCAAGTTCTTACGCTCGCGCAGTATGTGAAAGTCGGCGAAAAGGTAAAAGTGAAGCTCGGCGAATTTTTCCCCGAACGGAAAGTAAACCTTGAAGATTTCGATTTCGGCGATATCGTAACTTGCGATTTCCGCGAGCCCGAATTCACGGGCGATTATCCGAAGTTGATTTCGGTAACGCTGGCGTATCAATCGCCGTATGTGGAGCTTATCGGAAAATACGAGAAAGCGCAACAAAAGGCGTAATCGTCGCCGAAAACTTTAAATTTCTTCCCCAAAGTAAAATTAAAAAGCGTGTGTTACAAGCGCGGAAAAGCGCGTGTTAGCCATAAAAGGAAAGAATAGCTTTTACGGTGGGGAAGCCGTAGAAGCTATTTTTTTCGATAAAATCAAGAAAAAGGAAATAGAAAAAATGAAAGTATGGGTTTTAAGTGTAAGACATAAAAACGATAATGGCGAAAAGGTAGTAGGCGTTTACGAGAGCGAAGAAAAATTAAAATCGGCGTTATCGTTAATACAGAAGTTGTTACCTTTGGATTATTTACGTTTCGATGCTTCCGTTCGTACGGTGGAATGATATTATTACTTTAATTCTAAAACACGGGAAAGCGTTTAGAAAATAAAAATTTAGACGGCGGGAAAGACCGCAGGAGAAATTTATTATGGGCTTATTGGTTCAAATTTTTGGTGGCAACAGCAAGGGCAAA
>JAZNIR010000154.1:0-19491 GCA_045577595.1 Candidatus Scatosoma sp. | reverse complement strand
GACCGCTTGGCCTCCGACTTAAACGCACACCTTAATTGGTGTGCGTTTTTGTTGTATCCGTACGGGAAAGACGAAGAAACCATCGGGTTCGCGCGAGGAGCGATAGCGACGACGCTCTCCGAGAGTTCCCTTTTAAGGGTGTCGGAGATTCCCGCGAAAAAGCTCGATTTAGGTTGGTTAAGGCTCACCAACGAAGAAAGCGTACGGGAAAGACGAAGAATCCATTGGGTTCGGAAAATCTTTGATTTTCTTTGGCGTAGCCAAGCCGACTTGTATCAAGACAAGCACACGTATTATACTCACTTACCAAAGTTTATAGAAACTTTAGAGAAATAAAAAGCATAAGAATTTTGAAAATTTTAATTTGGGTGCAAATATCAAAAAGAATTGAAAAAATTGTAAAATTATGGTATAATATGTAAAAATGATGTTAGGAGTTTAATATGATTGTACCAAAGACAGAAAGTATTTTGTTAGGAGACCTTTTGAAAGGTGTTGATAATGGAGAATATAGAATACCTCGTTTTCAACGAAATTATGTATGGCAAATTGGAAAAGTTGTTGATTTAATTGATAGTTTATTAAAAGGATTTCCTATTGGCTCTCTCATTTTATGGGAAACAAAGACTGAACTGTCAGACATTAAAAATCTTGGTGGCGTAGTAATCCCTACTAAAAACACAGGGAAATACACTTCCTATGTAATTGATGGTCAACAACGTTTAACAAGTCTTTACTTTGCTCTAAAGGGACTAAAAACGGATACCTCTCCAGTTGTTGATTGTTCAAAGATATGTATTTCTTTGGTCGCAAAAAATGATGAGCAAATAGTGTATAAAGAGATGCCTAAAAATAGCAATCCTGATGATTTTGTCTTATTGAAAAGTTTATATGATTCAACTGGTATTGGTGGGTCTCACCAAAGCGAAAGAATTAGACACTATCAAACATTATTTTCTTATACTGTTTCTTCAATCAAAATTGATGATGAAAGTTTAGGTTTGCAACAAGTAATAGATATATTTGAAAGAATCAATTTGGGTGGTAAAAAACTTAATTTATTTTCGATTATTTCGGCTGGAAGTTATATTCCTGCCACAAATGAAGTCGAAGGGTTTGACTTGACAACGCAATATGATAATTTGATTAAAAATAAACTCAAAACATATGGGGAAATAAAAGATACAACACTTCTTCAAATTATTTCTGCTTGCCTAATAAGGAAATGCAACAAGACCTCCATCTTAAAAGAACTTCAAAATATTGATATTTCAAAATATTATCCAAAAATAGAAAAGGCTTTCTTAAAAGCCGTTGACCACTTAAAAGGTGACAATTATGGCGTAAAAATAAAAGCCATTTTGCCTTATGAAGCGTTATTAGTTACATTCTCTTATTTTTATTACAAATTAGGGAATGCTAAAACAACTGAAGAACAACAAATGTATTTGTGCGACTACTTTTGGCGTGCGGTACTTACTAATAGTTATGTAACTGCTACAGATTCAGCATTAAATTCTGATTTAGATAAAATGGATTTAATTTTGAATAACACAAAACCCGAATACTTACCATTTTCTTTTTCAAGTATTGATATTATTGAGCACGGTGCATCTTATAGCAATTCAGCATTTTCCAAGGGTATATTATGTTTAATGGCATCAAACAAACCAAAATCTTTTGTTCCCGATAGAGAAATTATTATAGGGTCAGATGTTGTGAGTGACTCGTGTGAAAAACAATTACACCACTTTTTCCCTAAAAAATCACCTATCATTTTATCAAATAAAGAGTATGCGAAAAAAGTTAACAATGTACTAAATATCGTATTTATGGATGCATTAACTAATGGGCAAATACAAGAGGATAATCCGTCTAAATACATTGATAAATTTAACAAATCTTATAGTAAATTTGGACAAATCCTAAACACTCATTTCATAAACCTCGATGGATATGGAATTGAAACTGATGATTTTGAGCAATTTTTAATGTCTCGAAGTAAATCAATTTACAAAACTCTTATAAATCGTCTAATTGTTAATTCTAAAGACAAATTCGAAACTATCAAATCACAATTTTAGCGGAGTATCGGAGATACCCGTACGGGAAGTACGACGAACACGTCGGTTCGCGCGAGCGGATTTATCCGCGACGCTTTCCGAAAGTTTCCTTTTAAGGGTGTCGGAGATTCCCGCGAAAAAGCTCGATTTGGATTGCTTAATGTTCACCAACAAAACGCACACCTTTTGGTGTGCGTTTTTGTTGTGTCCGTACGGTAAAGACGAAGAAACCATTGGGTTCGCGCGAGCCGTTTCCTTACTCCCTTTGGTTGTTATATCGCATTTTCTAAATTTATGTATCACAAATAGAATCTGCTCTTTCGTAAAAGTAGGCCTTTTTATGCATTCCTGCGTAATTGCTATGGATAAAGCTTTTGGTTCTCTTCCAAATCCACAAGCCGTTTTTTGTTGAGTCAAGCACAATACCGCTTTGAATTGCATTCAGCATATTTTTAATCCCTTGCTCCACTTCCGCAAGATGTGTTTGCAATGCTTTGACTATACAGCTTTCTTGATTTTGCAATTCATAAAGTCTATACGATAATTTTTCATTATTTTATCGTTCATAACCCTATCTACCATCGCTTTTACAACAGCATCTTCAAGTTTATCTTTCGCTATCGTTTTCTTATCGCAAATATGTTTCTTCTTTTGATTTGCACACTTATAATAGGCATATACCTTACCGCCTTTTCCCGTATAAGGCTTTATTTGTTTTCCTTTAAAATAATCTACTGCCAACTTGTACATAACCGTCTTAATATACGTTATTTGGGTGAAACAAGCTTGACGAACCGTTTACACCGTTTCGCCCAATACCGTTTACGTTTTAAAAATTATATAACAAAAGTACCGCCACCCGTATTGACGTTTCCTAAAGAAAACACGGGAACGGAAGGCAATTCGTTGTCTTCAAGACTGAACGTCAATACGTCTTGGCCCGCTAAAAAAACTCTAACTTTCAATCTTTTATATTGTTTTTTCATTGTTTTCACCGCTCCTTATTCATTAAAGTAAACGTTTGCCGCATCCGCATACACTTTCAACGCTTGCATAACGTCAATCAATTCTGCGTTTGCATTATCCCAATCCAAAGCAGCGCCGTAGAACGTAGCGTTGCACGTAAGCGTAACTTGCCCGCCGTTAATCGAGAATACGACGTTTGTTAAAAGTTGCGAACCTGCCACCGAATAATCTACGTACCAAACGCTCGTCGAGCCTTCTTTTTGGAATACGTCCGCAACACTACCGTTAATGGTTACCGAAGGCATTTCGTCAGCCGTGATGTACAAACGGATAACCGTTTCCTCTTCCAAGAAAAGCGTTGCGTTAATCGATTGAACGGTTGTGTTATCGTTTTCCACCGCAGACGCCAAAGTGAACTCTTTTTTCGTTACGCTTTCAATCGCGTCGCTTTCAAACGTGCTTTCACCGCCGTCAAAATAATCCGCTGCCGCGTCGCAATAATCCGCCAAAGCGTTTACAAGCGCCACCAAATCGTCTGCATACGTGCCTGCTTCCGCGCCTTGCACCGCTTCGACGTACGTTCTTGCGCAGTATTCGTAAGATACGCCACTCGCTACGTCTCCAAGATAAAGTTGCAAGGAAAGCTTGCCGTCGATTTCTTTTGCAGGAACGTATTTTGTAAACTTATACAAGCCTGCGTCGCTTCCGCTGGTAACAACGTATTCGCCGATTGCCACTTTATCCGTCGTTTCACCGTACGTGAGCGCCATTTTAACGTCGCCAAGTTTGGATTTATGTACGCCTACCACGTTAGGAAGCGCGCTTACGCCGATTTTGCCGTCCAACGTAAGTTGCACTCTGCCTTGTTCAAATAAAACGCCCGAATATACGTTTTTCATCGAAACGACGTTGTTCGTCTTGCTGACGTACGCCGCATTTTCTACAATCGTCGTATTCGCATCGTCTTCCGCAAAACATTGCGTATTGTCGTAGGATACCACAAACAACGTTTTTAAACTACCGTAACCGTCTTGTTCGGATACGCGAAGCGTAAGACGTTCCGCCACTTTTTGCGTGGGCGTTTCAGCATACCAATCGCTGTACACGTCGTCTACGCCGAACGTAACGAAATATCTCGTTCCGTTCGTAAAGCTCATACGCACCGCTCTCCACCACATATCGTAAGGACAAGAAGTTTCATTAAAACCGCTCATATTTAAGCCTAAAACCATATACTGCGCAGACGAGAACGTAGCGGTGTATCCCACAGCCGATTTTGCGTTGCTTTCTTCACCCGTTCCAAACAAACGCATTTGCGCCAATATTTGATTCGTCGTCGAGTTATCAAACACGAACGAGAAGTTTACTTGATTTACCCCTTTAAGCGCATCAAGTTGGCGAGAAATCCCACCTGTTGCCGCCGCGTCGTTTATATTGGCAAACTTTTCGGTGGCACATTCGTAAATGTCGGAAATTGCCGAGCGTTTTGCATAAAACGCGGAAGTGTTGACGGTGTACGTTGCCGCCGCGCCTGCTACGCCGTTTTTCACCGCGCGTACTTTAAACGTCGTGTAGCCGATATCCGCATTTGCCACTAAATCATCGTAAACGTTTACGTAGTTGTTAGAAACCGTTTGATACGCGCCGTTGCCCACCGCGTATTCGTACGAAGTTGCGTTTGCAACTTTATTCCAATTCAACGTGCCGTCCACGTTGTCGTAATATACGCCCGTAGAAACTTCTTCCGTATGCCCCGTTTTCAAGGTAGATTTCATACAATAGTTTCGAAGATAGAAACCGCTGTTATCTACTTGCACATCGCTCATACCGTCAAGCGTAGAAGATTTCGTGTATGCCGAATACGTCGACGTTGCAAAAAATTCGCTAATCGTGCCGACGTGTGCTAATCCGTTAGCCTTCATTACGCTGAAATCCATATAGAATTGTTCGCCGACGAACGTGCCCGATAAATTGTACACGTCGAAAACGCCCACTTTAATATACGTTTCTACGCCGTACATCGCCGACTTAGTGTCCGTCCCGCCAAAAGTAGTACCAACGCCTTTCTTTGTATAATTGGAAGAAAGTGCTAACGGTATCGTAGTATTGGAATAGGATTTAGCCGTCGAACCTTTGGTTAATTTTGCGATTACGCCCGATTTTTCTGCAGCATTAATTTGTATGTAATATTTAAAACTGCTTGCGCTTGAACCATTACTGGTGCTCTGCCCAAAGAATCCCAAATCCGTCATATACGTATTAGCCGCTCTTCCCACACGATACAAACCAAGCGTTAATAAGTTGTTTTTATACGCAACGGATTGGAATGTGTTACCGGCATTATTATTTGCTGGTTTATCCGCAGGTTTTGTATATTGAGCATCTAACGTAGCCCCAAGTTCGTAACCGTCGCCTTGCGCATCTGCCGTATATTCCGTAATATCGTGCGTTTCGTAGCCGTAATCGACGTATTGCGTAATCGTGTGCGTAATCGTTGCCGCCGTACCTGCTACGCCGTCCGTTACGGGTGCAACGGAAAACGTTACGTCTATTGCATCGGACACGCCGTTTGCTTGCGCGTATTTCACTGCGCGTGTGAGCGCTTCGCCGACGTTTGCGCCGTCGTCGTCCGTTACGTACGGACCGTACGTTGTTCCACCTACGGCATACGACCATTGATAGCTGTCTGCCGTAATTGTCACGCCGTCGTCGTCCGTCAACGTCCAAGTTGCATTACCGAGCGCATCGACGGTTATCGTGCCAGCTTCTGCGTTGGCATACAAATTCGCGTGATTGCCAAGCGTCGTTACACCAAACGCGCAACAAAGCGTGGCAAGCGCAGCAACTACGCCAAGTGTAATTTTCCTGCCTGTTTTTGTCATAAAAAACTTCTCCCAATTTTTTATTTTTACGGTTATGCACCGTTTTTAATATTTTTTTATAAATGCCCATATTCGAGAAAATGATTTGCACGCTGTCGTGCTTCTTGCCGAAATCGTCCCATCTTTACGGCAAATTCCTTCCGCCGTCAACACCAAAATATTTTTATTAACGTCTTTCACCGCTTTTGCCAACTCTAAAATATCATCGCCGTATAAACACGACTTTGAACCAATTTCAAAAAAAGAAAACGTTTATCTTTGTTTGCATTCTTTCAAATCTCTTACGTGATTATTTATCTTATAACTATTATACAAGCTTTATTTTGTTTCGTCAAATATTTTTTGCTTTTTACAAAGCCAAAGGTGTTTTTGTAATTACTATTACAGAGAATCTCGAATCCCCCCTTGCAATCAACGCCGACGTCGTATTAAACAATACGTAAATCGCGAAACGGACAAATATAATATGCAAGGCACGACGAGCACAACAGCGCTTTGTATGCTGTTCCACGCGCTTCAAGCGGCTATGATTGAAGAATCCGATTATCAAAAAGAACAAAAAAAATTCAAATCTTAACAAACGACTAAAAAATAATTTATTGGAAATATTTTATGAAACTACTTATTGACGACGCAAACATTCAAAGCATCAAACGTATTTATGATTGCTACCCTATGACGGCGTAACCACCAACTCTTCCATTTACACTCTTTTAAGCGCAAGCTTTTAGCAAAAAATTGGAAACACAAAAAAAAATAGCAAAAAAGAACTTCGAATCGTTTATTCGAAGTTCTTTCTCTTTTAACAATTATTTAATGCAATTACAACGTTGCGCCGAAATCGGAGACGATTACTTGCCCCGTGATGGCGCGCGATTCGTCGCTGGCAAGGAAAAGCAAAATATTCGCCACGTCGATAGGCATACAAGGGCTTACCGAAAGGTTCATATGCTTGTTCATTTGCCCCATCATACTCGGGTTTAACGTTTTCGGGTCGGTCGTCATCGTCATAGGCGTAACAATCGTGCTGGGATTTACCGAATTACAACGAATTCCCGTGCCCGTAAAACGCAACGCCGTATGTTTGGTCAAGCCGATTACAGCCGCTTTACTCGTTACGTACGAAGCGCCACCCGTACCGAATGCACCCGCCACCGAATCAAGATTGATGATAGAGCCTTTATTATTCTTCATCATTTCCTTAACCACCGCGCGCGTGCAATACAAGCAACCTTTCGTATTGATACCAAGCACCCATTCCAAATCTTCGTCCGTGCAACAATCAATAGGTTTTAAGCCTGCCTCCAAAACGCCCGCGTTGTTTACCAACACGTCGATTTGTCCGTAGGTTTCCACTACTTTTGCCACCATTTCTTCCACAGCGTCCACTTTGGAAACGTCGCAAGGAATGGTAAGCACTTCTCCGCCCGCTTGGCGAATTTTTTCCGCCACTTCTTCTAATTGCGGTACGCGTCTTGCGGTGATAACCACCTTTGCGCCTTCTTTAGCAAAGAGTTCCGCCGTTGCCGCGCCAACACCCGAGTTTCCACCCGTTATAATCGCCACTTTACCGTCTAAACGTCCCATAAATCATTTTCTCCTTTTCTTATCCCTATTATCTATTGTTGATGAGTTTGGTAAGTTCTACGGGGTCGACGATTTTGCCGTCTTTATAAACGCGCATATTGCCCGACGCGATTTCATCGATAAGCATAACTTCGCCGTTATTATAACCGAATTCAAACTTAATATCCCAAAGGTCAAGGCCGATAGATTTCAAATCGTCCGCTACGACTTTGGTGATTTTCAACGTTTGTTCTTTCATACTTTGGAACATTTCCATACTCATAACGCCAAGCGCAGCAAGACCTTCCGCCGTAACCAAAGGGTCGCCCTTTGCGTCGTTTTTAAAGGTACATTCCACGTAACCGCCGTCAAGTTTCGTGCCGTCTGCGATATATTCGCCGTATCTACGGATAAAGCTACCCGTCGCAACCAAACGGCAAATTACTTCCAATCCGTGCCCGAACACCGTTGCGGGAAGTACTTCCATCGTAGCGTTTTCTACGTCGGCAGAAACGTAATGCGTTTTAATGCCCACTTTTTTAAGCATTTCGAAATAATACACGGAAGATTTCAAGTTTGCTTTGCCAATCCCTTCAATCGTAAGCCCAACCGTGTTTTCACCAGGGTCGAATACGCCGTCTTTGCCGGTGCAATCGTCCTTAAATTTCAGCATAACGTTGCCGTTATCAAGTTTGTAAACGTCTTTTGTTTTACCTGTGTAAATTTTTTCCATATAACAACTCCTGTTAAAAAAAATATCGTTTTCAAGGGATTACGCGTTTTTTCGCTTATCCACGAAATAATTATAGCAAATTTATTTTAATTTTACAATTATATAAACGCTACTCTTTTAATTTTTTTTTGATTTTTTTTATTTTTTTTATTCAATGCTTGCTTTTACAAAATATACGTGATATAATAAATTTCAAAGGAGATACTTATGAATTTTGAAATAAAAGAACTTGAAAATCTTCAATATATTATCCGCTATCCCAACGGCTACGTAAGTGGCAAGAAATACCCTGTTATTTTGTTTTTACACGGCGCTGGTGGAAGAACGACGGGTGTAGATAAGCGAGAACATTCCTTTTTTACGCTCACCGAAAAACACACCGACTTCCCTTTCGTTTGTGTAATGCCTTGGTGCAACGCCAACAGTTGGTTTGACGTATTTGAAAAATTACAAAAATTCACCAAAGCTATTTTCGCGGAAAGCTACACCGACACGAACCATTTTTATTTAATGGGCAACAGTATGGGCGGATACGGCACTTGGCAACTTGCAATGACGATGCCCGAATATTTTGCGGCCATCGTTCCCATTTGCGGGGGCGGTATGTATTGGAACGCAGGTCAATTGGCAAATATGCCCGTTTGGGCGTTTCACGGCGGTTTAGACGACGTCGTATATCCCGAAGAAAGCAAAAAAATGGTGGACAAAATCAATTCGTTTGGGAATAATAACGCAAAAATTACGATATTCCCGCAAAACGACCACAACGCATGGGACGACACGTTTAATAATCCCGAAGTTTTTAAATGGTTGCTTTCTCACAAAAACGATAAAGCGAAAGAATTGATAAACGAGTGTCGCGATAGCGTTATATACGGTTAAAAATTTTTATGTATAAACCCCGAACTTTCAATTTGAAAGCTCGGGGTTTTTTTCTTAATTCTCTAAATTGGAAAGGTGCGGGAAAAATTTCCGTACTGCGGACACCGAATACAACGCCGTCATCAGCAACACCGCACAAAGCGCGCAACATCCGCCTTGCAAAAGGTTACCCACTACGCTCGCCAATGCACCGCCTACGCCGTAAAGATAGATTTCAAACAAGCAATATCCGGATACCATCAAAAGTTCCCCTAATATGGCGGAAAACGCTCGGGGAATAAAATCCACCTTTTCGCTTTTTATCAGCTTTTTAATAATTTGATAAACGTAATAGGCAACGATTGCGTCCAAACCTTTAATAATAAAGGTGGCGGGGGCATATAAAGCATATCCCATTAAAACGTCGGCAAGCGCACTACCCGTCGCTGCCGCAACACCACCGAAAAGCGGTCCTAAACACCAACCCGCAAGCAACACGAAAACGTCGCCCGTATTAAAATATCCGTTCGGCAAAGGAATCGCGATTAAACACGTAGCCACGCAACAAAGCGCGGCGAACACCGCCGTAAAAGTGAGTTGTTTTGCCAAACCGTTCGAACGTAAACAAACCGTTTTTTTCATAGACGTACCTTCGTTTCTTTTAATTTTTCTTATTATACACCTTTCGTTTTTGCTTGTCAAGCAAATGAATGATTTTTTACGTTATTTTTTCGTTCGCCCAACCAACGTACCCTGATATTCCGTTAAAAAATACTCTGCCGTTTTTGCAAAATATGCATAGCCGTGTTTATAAACAAAAAACGATAAAAAAGAAATAATCGCCTTTGCTTTTGACGGAGTAAGGCGATTGTTTCTTATTCTTCTCAGAGCATAACCGTCATCGGATGGCTCTTTCTATATTCATTATAACCATTAGTTATATTTTTGTCAATACTTTTGGCAAAAAAAGTGGCTACTGAGTATGTCTTGCTTTTTTGAATTCTTATTCTATTTGTCTTTTTTAATTATCCAAGATAAAATAAAGCATATTATAGTTGATATTGCTGCAACAATAAATTGTAAACCATAAAATTCAAAAAACATTGAAAGTGAAAACAAAATAATAGGAACGGATGCAACAGTTAATCCAAAAATGGTAAGAATTTTACTTTTTTGAGATAGTTCAGAAAACTTAATTCTATTCCGATTAGTTTGTGCTTCTTTTGAATTGTTAAAGAATTTTATTTTAAAAATGCTTTTCATACTTAATGAATAGGTAATAACACCTAACAATAGAATTGCAAGTAAAGAACATATTGATAATGATATATACATACCATTCGAATTATTAACTGAGAAAACTACTGGGTGAATTGAGATTAAAAGAAATAACACCAATAAAGTAATGATTGAATAAAACAATAGTCTTTCTAATAAAGATTTTTTAGCAAATTCATTTGTCATGTTCCCAATTGTGCTATTTTTTAAATCTTTTTTGTAAATTACAAATGCGACCAAGCAAACAATAAAACCAAAAATAAAAGACATCGCTCCAATAGGTCCCAAAACATCATCAGGTAAATTAAAACCATTAACAATAATAATAAATTCAATAAGCAATAAAGGAATTACTATCAAAGCAGAAAGAAATATTGATACAAGGTTAGCATATTTCTGTTTTTGCTTTGCAAGTGAAATCTTTATTTTTTCCAATTCTTCGCTCTTTTGAATTCTTTTAGAAGCAAACAATTCTTCAACAGTAATGTCAAAAATTTCTGCGATTTTGGGTAGCAAATTTGTGTTTGGCTTTGTTGCTCCGTTCTCCCACTTTGAAACTGCTTTGTTAGTTACACCAAGTAATTCTCCAAGTTGAGATTGAGATAAGCCTTTTTCTGTTCGTAAAGAACACAAGAAATTTCCAAAATTATAATCATTCATAGTGTCGCCCTCCTTTGGCTCACTAAAATCTTATCATAAACTCGGTATTTTTACAATATTTTGCCTGTCTCTTTTTGGTAGAACTTGAAATTCCATAGCATTTTAATACTTTGCTAAATATCAAATATTCAAAAAAAGAATAATTAAAAATATGAGCATTTTATAAAATGGCACTGTGGCGTGTGCTTGTATATATACAAGTGGATCGGCTTCGCCTCGCCAATACAAGCACACGCCACAACCGACTGAACATATAAAACAACCCCAAAACCGATTGAAGAAAACCTACAAAAAACGAGAAGAAAACAAAGCCGAAGAAAAGGGCGTTGGCGCTGAACCGCTTGCCAATCGCCCCTTTTTCTTTCGGCTTTTTTGTTTTTCTTCAATTCGTGTTTTGTGTTAGTCGCCTATTTCATATCCGTATGATTTCATTTTTTTGCAAGCTTCTTTAAAACCGTTTTCATCCCCTACTTGGAAACAGGCTATTCCTTGTTTGCATACATATTGACGGAATGATGTTGTATCTCCGTTGCTAACAAAGTTTTGCGTTAATTCAATATAGATGCCCTTTTTCATTTTTTCTCTCAATATTTGTGAAAAATCAAGGCGCTTGGCTTTCACCCATAAAATAGCTGTCATTTATAATATAAGCATAAATACTTGTTCAAACACAGTAAACATATTATTAACTCTCCTTTACTAGCAATTCACTGCGTAATGCCTTTCACCTTTTCTAAAACAAAATCTTCTCTCTTGTCTTCGCGATAGGTTGCCACCGTTACGTTTTCCAAATTCAATCCGTTTATATGCCTAAAATAAATTCCCTTTGCAGGCAATATTCGTCCATATACGTACACTTCGGGATAATCTTGGGCTTCTTCGGGCACTTCTTTCTCATATTCCTTTACCCCACCTACAAGTTTTAAATGAACGTTTCTCAGCGTAATATTTTCAAGCGGACTTTCTTTTAATCCACAAATATTACTTGTCATTTGCCAATCATCCGTTTCTTTCGTACCGTCAAAGCTTTCCGCAAACCCAAACACTTTCGGGTCTTGATAAAAATCATTGGCTTTATAACTAAAATAATTCCAAGCCATTATCTCGTACGGCTCGTACGGTCCGTCCGCCGTAATATTTTCTAACGTTACGTTGCGTATTTTTCCTATTGCTCGCCCCGCAGGTCCACGCATACGTTTACCCACATGGATAAATATCGGCGCGTTTACGTTCGTCATTTTTACGTTCTGTATCGTTATGCCGTCTACAATCGCGCCGTCTACGCTTTCAATCGAGATGCCCGTAATACGCGTTTGTCTAATCTCTATATCTTCAATCAGAATATTCTCAAACCCGCCGTTCGTTTCCGTGCCGAATTTAATTGCGTTACAACGGCTTTTTATTTTACAATTCCATACGTGAATATCTTTACATATATCCAGCTTATTGAGCGTATAAGACGACTTGAATACAATTCCGTCGTCGCCCGTTTCCACGTCGCAATCGTGAATACGCACGTTTTTAGAGTTATCGGGCGATATTCCGTCGATATACACGCGCATTTTAATACCGTAAATATCCACGTTTTCACAGCCCGCGAAGTAGATTGCCAAATCGGTTACGTTGTAAATCCCCAAATTGGAAATTTCCACGTTTTTACAATTTTTGAGAGCAATACACTTTGCCCCCCTATGCTTGATTGCTGCGCCACGTACCCCGTCTTCGTCCCAAACGGAACGCATATCAATTTTACCACCGCCGGTAATTTTGACGTTCTCGCAATCGAGCCCTACGAACAGCGAGGGGTGATAGTAGGTATGCGACGAATCCTGATATATCGGATAATCCACCTTTTCTTCTTGCGCGTAATCGTAATAGCTTTCCGCTCCTAAAATTTCCGTACCTTCGGGGATTTCTATCGTTACGTTATTCTTAAGAAAAACGGTGCTCAACACGTACCTACCCGTCCCAAATCGAACGATACCACCGCCGTTTGCGCTACATTCGTCGATTGCTTTTTGAACTACTTGTGTATGTAAAAATTTTTTATGCGAAATTACGCTAAATTTCTTAACCTTGTAAATCATATTATCTACTATTTTCCATTATAATCCTGCTTTTTTGCTTTTTAAATACGCTTTCATCGCCCAAAGCCAATCCGTTTGAATAATATCTATATTTTTACGGATAAGCCAGCCCCAGCCCTCATCTGGATTTCCGCCCATAGCTACGTCGTCCGTATGATAAGCCGAAATAACCGCGCGCTCGTCGTAAACGATTGCGTTTGCCCAAATCAACAGCCCTTTATCGTGCATTTTTTGAATATATGCGTCGGAAATAACGTCTTCTTCTTCGTCTTTAAATAAAATCTCTACGCCAATTACGTTTACACCCTTTTCAAGCAACATATCCGTAATTTCATCTTTTTTCTTTATCAAAGGCATAAACATAAAATCAGACGCGTATTTGGTTACGTTGTCAAGACTTTCCTCGTCGGTAAACGTTTTTACAATCACTTGTTTTTCTACGCCTACTTTCCGTATCACTTTGGATATACCTTCTACGTCCGTCCAAAACTTATCCACGTTGATATATACTTTATCTTTAAGGTACGTTAAAACTTCTTCCAACGTAGGCACTTTGTAATGCGTAATAACGTCGTCTTGATTGTATAAAAACAGTTGAGAGACTTCATCCGCCGTCATTTCAGCAATCAGTTTTTCGCTTTTTAAAAAAACTGGCTCCATTTTCGGATGAAAAACGAAAAATTCCCCATCTTTCGATTTTGCCACGTCTATCTCCACAATATCCGCACCTTGTTCAACGGCAATTTGAAACGCAAGCATCGTATTACACGGTACGTTTGCGCCACAAATCCCTCTATGCGCAGCCAAGAAAGGTCTGCCGAGTCGTTGTTTATTTTCATAAATACTTTTTTCAAAATCCATAACTTTTTCCTTTAATCCATCATTGAACGGAATTTTTTCGCCTTTTCACAAGCAAGCGCTAAAAACTCTTTATATGTTAAATGCTTGTAAATATCGTGCGTGTTTTTATTCGGACGATTGTTCCCCATTACTTCTAACGTAACGTCGCCTGTATAGCCGAGCGACTTCAAATCGTCCGTTATTTTTTTCCAGTTACAAGTTCCGTCGAAGGGCAACATATGCGCGTCGTCGTACCAATGCGCAGGTTCTAAAAATTTACCCATATTATCGTTTAAATGTAAAGATATCGGTTTCCCAAATTCTTTCAATACGTCTACGTCGGGCGTATATCCGTTTTCGTGTCCCGTGTCAAAGCAAAACGCCACGTTTTTATTGTCTTTAAAGTTCGTCAAAAGCGTTTGTAAGTACACGAGCGTCCCCGTGTTTTCCAAAGCGATAATCACGCCTAATTTTTCCGCTTCTTTTACAATCTTTTCAAATCTTTCCATGCCTATTTGCGGGGGCAATGCGCTACCCGTTTTACCCGGATGCATA
This sequence comes from Candidatus Scatosoma sp., assembly GCA_045577595.1. Lineage (GTDB taxonomy): Bacteria > Bacillota > Clostridia > Christensenellales > Borkfalkiaceae > Scatosoma. The sequence continues at coordinate 5,000 of JAZNIR010000154.1, read as the reverse complement.
ATCACCAAATTAACGCCGATTTCACTACATTCACGAAGGCATCGAATCAATCTATCCGCTTCGGCATCACCCGCTTCACCGCATACCCACAACTCGTTTACGTTATTAAAGGGCGCGTGAACGGATTGATAATATAATCCTGCCTTTTCTATGCTTTGCGCACGCGCGGGCATTTCGCCTTCCTTCCAGCCCGTAAACGTACCGTCAAAACCCGCTTCCGCAATCCATTCCAGCTCTTCTTCCAAAGAATTTGCTGTGGATGTTCCTATAAAATTCTTAAAAACTCCTGTCGCGTACACCAATCTTCTCATTGATAAACTCCTTCATTATTATCGCCTATTTACAAGAGTTTAGCGTTTCTCCGATAACCTGCCAAACGATATCTTCACACCACCAATGCCCTTTGTCCGTAACCGTCAAACGGCAATTTTCTTTTGCACCTGCTTTTTCGTAGATTTTTTCTACCGTTTTATAACCACGCGTAACCCCGTCGATTAAAAACGCCGTATCGTATTTCCCCGCAATAATAGAAAGCTTTCTCGGCGCAATCAAACACGCCAAATCTTGCATATCAAAAAAGCGGAACGCTTGCGGAATATAATTGCACGAACAATGATAAAATCGTAAAACCGATTCGGGATAAGGACAAAACGAACAACTGGGCGCGCATACGCTTATTCTTTCGTCTACACAAGCCGCATAAAAACTCGCTGTGCCACCGCCAGAATTTCCCGTGATGACGATATTATCCAAATCGCACGCCTTGAAATAATTGCCAATCAAATCAATAGCGCGGGATACGTCCCAACACCGCTCGCCAATAATCGTTCTGCCAAGCATAAGCGCCGTCGTGGCTTCGTAGTAACAATCGCCACGCGGATTTAAACTTACGCGCCGTTCAATCGTATTCACCGCCGAACGGCTACCCATACCGCGTTGGTCGATTGCAAGCGCGATATATCCTTGCTTTACGGCTTGTATGGCAAACGTGCCCCTGCCCGTATCGTAATCGAGCGTTTCGTGGCAAAGCGCTTTGCCAATCGAACTGTAAAAACCCTGCTTATTATGCCCTTGCAATACGATTGCCACAGGGTATTTTTCTTTGCCCGTATTGGGAATAAGCAAATAACAAGGCACGACTGCGCCCTTTTCGCTTTGAAATTCAAAACGGATTTGTTTGTATCCGTCCTTTTTTTCTTCTTCTATAATTTCCATTTGCAAAGGGCAAGCGTTTTCCGCAATCACGTCCAACCCCAAAAGCTCGGTTAATTTCTCTTTTACTTCTGCTTTCCAAACAGCAAAATCCTTCGTTTCGTCAAAAGCAAGTTTGGGTTTTGTCCTTTGCGCCACGCCGTCGTGGCAAAATCCGTTAATATTCATATTTTTCTCTCCATTTTCGTTCGTTAGATTAAACCGCCCCACCAACGATAGGAATCTTCGTCTTTTTCCCACGTAGGCACCAGTGTTACGTTGTCGGCAATCGTATAAAATCCTTCGCCGTCGAAGGGTGTTCCTTCGTCTTTGATTTCCCAGCCTGTAAAGAAAAATCCGTACAAGCTTGGCGATTCTAACGCATACGCGTCGTCAAACGTAACCTTTTTTTCGTCGTCAGAGAACTGCACTTCCCCCCATTTAGACGTTAAATCAAACGAAATCGTGTACTCGTTTGCAGTGGCAACCGCCAAAACGAGCACGTCCTTTGAAAGGGAAGTAAATTCCGTCTTATCCCAAACGGTGGTGTAGCCGTCCTTTTGAACGGGCGTAGGAATATTCAAAAGCGTTTCCCCCGCCTTTACACTACGCGTAACGTCTTTTTGTCCGTCTTGACGGAACGTTATCGTATACGTTTTTCCCGTATTTTCTAACGGCAAAAATTTCCCTGTCGGGGCTTTACACCCCGACAAAGAAATTGCCGTTAAACAAATAGCTAATAAAAGTGATTTTTTCATAAACGTTTTTTTGCCAACCGATACGCTTTGGGCGTATCGGTTGACCATTCTTTTTTATTTTCCGCTACACGTTGCGTATAGCAAAATATTTTAGCCTTGCGTCGTAAACGTAAGCACTTGCGTCGTGCCAAAGCTCAATCCGCTGTCCGTCAACGTCCAGTAGGAATTGTACGATTCGGGAAGCGTTGCACCGATAGCCGTTTTTAATCCATTTGCATCGGAAGCAACGTTTATCGTCGTTTTAGTATCACCAACCGCATACTTAAAGTTGGTCGAATCACTGGTTATTGAAAAACAAGTATCGAAGTCTACTCCTGTTCCTTTAGTAGCCAAAAACGTACCTTTGTTGTCAGAGCTTGTCGAAGCTGTACTCTTTATGTTGACAATGGTGTTCGTAACCGTTGCCGTTGCCACCCCAGTAGACGCAATACCTCCTTGTGCGTTTGACGTAGCCAACGTTGCAAGCTCAATGTAGCAATTGTCTATGACTACGTTCCCTTTTAAGTTACGCGCTAAGCCACCGCCCGCATGATTACTTTTGTTTATCATAAACGCCGTATTTTTTATAACAGCATTACCTCCAATAATGTCAGCAAAAAAACCTCTAAGACAAGCCTCTCCGTCAGCCATCTTTATCGCATAACCTCTCCCATCAAATACACCATCGAAGTACGTAGAGTTAGTGCCTTGAACGCCTTTATGATATTTAGCTCCTTCAATATTCGCACCCAACGTCACGTACGTTCCCGTAGTCGTAACGTTACCATCTCTATCATCCTTGTAAGAGTCAAAGAATACGTTCAATTGCGCGCCGTCCATAATTTTATAGGTTACAACTGCCGCTTCCACCATATAGCCGTAGCCTTCGGAAGAAACTACGACGAATTGCTTGCCTTCGCCTGCTTCGTTCTTTGCGTATGCGGTATTTACGTTGGTCGTATTCGTATTTACATCGAAAATATCCGTCTGCATATCCGAAGCGACAAGGAATTGAGAAACGTTGCCCGTCCAACCCGTCGCCGTAAGCGCGTCGGTGTTTATAGCTTGCGCTGTTTCTACCGCTTCGCTCGCCACGTTATCCGTCGTCGTCAATTTATTTTGAAGTAAATCGCCGTAGGCAATCGGTGCATCTTTGTATGCAATCGGGAAGGATACGGGTACTGTAATATATTCACCGTTCACCACCGGACCATTCTCGCCACCAACTCTAATCCGAACACGAACGTTTACTTCTTTCGTTGCAAAGTATTTGGATTGATTCGTTGCCGTTACCACGCCGTTTTCCACCGTAGCGTAGTCTTTATCGTCATCGTGGATTTGCCAATAAACGAGTTCCGCGTCTTCACCGTCTATTTTTGCCGTCGGCGTAAGCGTTACGCTGTTTGCAAATTCCGTACCGCCGATTGTGCCAGCCCAAGAGAAAATCTCCGTCGCGCCAGTGCAACTAACTTCCGTTACGTATACGTGCACGGGGTGGGTGTACGACGTACCGAGTATTTTCATCGTTACGTCTTTCGTCGTTGCCGCGTTGTTGTCGCCTTGTACGCCCGTAATCACGCCGTTTTCGTAGGTTGCGTAAGCATTATCTTCCGCGCCGTACGCGACGTGTAAATTAACGCCTTCGGGCATAATTGCCGTCCAATTTGCCGTTTTCTTAGGAAGAAGATTCGTCGTTTCCGTAACGTTTGCAAGGCTGTTTACGTATGCGTTTAATTTCGTTTGATTGTTTTTGTCTGCTTCCGCAACGCCCGACGCTTTATTGACGCCTTGCGCAACGAAGTTCGTGAGCGTATCTTTCGCGTTCTTTTGTTCTTCCACCGTTTCGTCGTAGTCGTAAATATTCAAATAGCCCGACGCGCAATAAACAAGGCTTCTTACGTTTGCGTCCGTTTCGGGGATTTGCGCGTACAAATATTCCGTCTTCGGTTCGCCCGTTGCTTCGTCCGTTTCGGTTCCGTCGTAGGTTATGTACGCCATACCAAACCATTCTACGTTGATATTGTCGTATTTTACGTTGCTAAGCGTACCGCGAATATACCAGCCTTCTTCGCCTTCAACAACTTCGGTGCTGTAAAAAGGCGTGGTTTGCATCGTAATAATCGTCTTATTCGTAAGATTTTCATCCGCGTCCATTTCCGCTTTCAACGCCGTATACCAATCGCCCGTAACTTCGTAATACGTGATATACGCTTTGGGAACAATCATTACGTTGTACTTCAAATTCGGATAATTCGTTTCCGTAGGCACTGCGTCGCCGAGCTTTGCTACGAAACGAATACCGCTCTTTGCTCCGTCCGTACGCACTTCCGCGCCGTCGCACATTACGAATTGACTCTCTGAAAACGTCGCTTGCGTTTCCGCGCTTGCCTTTCTCGTCGCAAATCCGCCCGTTACGAGCAAGATTAAAGCGAAAAACAAAACGGCAATTACGGAAAGTTTGCTATGCAAAAGTTTTTGTTTGATAGTTTTCATTTTGTTTTCTCCTTTTTTTATTTTTTCCGGATGCGGGGTTTTACCCGTCGTTCTTTACGATTTGAACAAACCGGTAAAACCCGAAAGATCGTATCCGTCGTCCACGTTCGGGTCGTCCGAAGGTCCGCTGAGCGTTACGATATCTTCTTCCGCCGTAAATACGCGAACCTTAACGCTTACATACTTTCTTTTCATGGTTTTTAATTCTCCTTTTTTTAGTTTTTCCGTAAACAACGGTCGTTTACGCTTTTGAACGCCTTTACTTACACCCTTTTTTTTGGGGTGTAAGTAAATTTGTTCAGTCCTAAAAGTTACCGTTTATGTGTTACTTTTCTTAACTATTCCCTCCTTATGTTTTTTTAGCCTTGCGCCGTAAACGTAAGCACTTCCGTATTGCCAAAGCTTAATCCGTTTTCCGTCAAATTCCAGTAGGAATTGTACGATTCGGGAAGCGTATTCGTCGCGCCACTCGCCGTTTCAATAGCCGTTTTTAATCCATTTGCGTCGGAAGCAAGACCGTCAGTGGTTTTCTTTTTGCCGTCAGCGTATTGCACCTTCGTAGTATCACTGCTAATCGAG
>JAZNIR010000153.1:0-7361 GCA_045577595.1 Candidatus Scatosoma sp. | reverse complement strand
ATCCGTATGCTTGCTCCGTTCACCCCCCACCTTGCGGAAGAATTATGGGAAATGACGGGGCATAAAGACAGCGTATTTGAAGAAACGTATCCCCTTGTAAACGAACGGGCTCTTGTAAAAGACGAAACGGAATACGCCGTACAAATCAACAGCAAAATCAAACTGAAAATGATGATTGCGCAAGGTTTGTCGGACGAAGAAATTCAAAATACCGTTTGCGCCGTACCCGAAATTGCCGAACAAATCGCGGGAAAAACGGTGAAAAAATGTATCGTCGTTAAAAACCGTCTCGTAAACCTTATCGTTGGCTAAAAAAATCAAATTTATCCCCCCTTGTCGTTTTGACAAGGGGGATATTTTTTAACCAAATCTGCCTTGTACGTAATTTCTCGTACGTTCGTCTTTCGCCCGTTCGAATACGTCCGCCGTATCCCCGAATTCGATAAGTTCCCCCGTTAAAAAAAATCCCGTCTTTTGCGATATGCGACGCGCTTGTTGCATATTGTGCGTAACCATTACAATCGTCGTCGTTTCTTTTAAACTTTCGCATAGATTTTCGATTTTCTCGGTGGAAATCGGGTCGAGCGCGCTCGTCGGCTCGTCCATTAAAATAATTTTCGGCGTTACGGCAAGCGCGCGGGCGATACAAAGCCGTTGTTGCTGACCGCCGGAAAGGGATAACGCCGATTTATCCAAACGGTCTTTGAGTTCGTCCCACATTGCGGAGCTTCGCAACGATTTTTCTACGATTTCGTCAAGTTCCGCCCGTTTGCGCACGCCGAACGTACGCGGACCGTAGGCGACGTTGTCGTACACGCTTATCGGAAACGGATTGGGTTTTTGAAAAACCATACCCACGTTTTTACGGAGCGCGTTGACGTCCGTTTTTTCGTAGATGTTTTTTTCCCCGATTAAAAACTCGCCCGTCGTCTTACAATCGTCCGCCAAATTCATACGGTTGAAACATTTTAAAAAAGTAGATTTTCCACACCCCGACGGACCGATAAACGCCGTAATCGCAAGAGGCGGGATATATAGCGAAACGTCTTTTAATACGTGAAAATCGCCGTACCATAAATTCGCGTTTTTCACCGTAATATCCTGCCCGAACGACTGATTTTCTCTTTTTCCTTTCAATATCTTATCCCCCTTTGCGCTTGCGGGAAACACCGCGCGCTATTTTTTTCGCCAAGAAATTGACGATAAACACCAACGAGATTAAAATAACCGCCGTCGCATACCCTTCTTCCACGTGCCAACCTTCGCCGGAAAGTTGATATAGCGCAACGGCAAGGCTTGCCCCGCTATCCCCGTAGCTTGTAGGCGTTGCCGTAATCACCGAGCCCATCGTATATAAAAAAGGCGCGGATTCGCTAATTACCCTACCGATTGAAAGGACGGTGGCGGACAAAATCCCCGAAATCGCCGACGGCAACACGATTTTAAAAATCGTACGCGCTTTTCCCGCGCCGAGCGCAAAACTTCCCGCGCGCATTCCGTCGGGTACGTTTTTTAAGCTTTCTTCCACCGAACGGACGATGGTTGGAAGGAGCATAATGCTCACCGTAAGCGAACCGGACAAAATCGAACTTCTACCCCCGAAAATCCGCACGAACGTTATCATGCCGAATAAGCCGTACACGATAGACGGCACGCCCGCAAGCACGTCGATTGCTCCGCGTAAAAACCTTGTAAAAAAGTTGCTTTTGTGCGCGTATTCGTTTAAAAATACCGCCGTGATAATGCCGATTGGTATGGCGATAACGAGCGAAAGGAATATCGCCATAAGCGTCGTTATAATGCTGGAAAATACGGTAATATTTTCGCTTGCAAATTCAAATTTACCGTACAATATGCGCGGGTTTTTTATTAAAAACGGCAAGCCTTTTACGTATATGAATACGGACACCGATAAAAACACCGCCACCGAAAGCGCGCCCGCCGTTATCGCCAAGTATTTTCCTACGTACACCCCTTTCAAACGGTGCAACACCCTGCCTATCCATTCCCGCACGCGCACTTGCACACGTTTGCATTTTTTAAAAAAGCGGTTCGTTTTCTTTTGGGGTTTTTTCCCGTTTTCCGTCCGTTTTACCGCCCGTTTCACCGCTTGATGCGAAAACAAGCCGAAAAGTAAATTGATTAAAAAAACCAACAATAGCAACACCGCGCCCGTCGCTACGAGCGCCCCTTCTTGCACTTCCCCCGCGTATCCCATTTCCATTACGATATTTGCCGTGAGCACGCGAAAACTACCGAAAAAACCGTTTGGAAAGGTGGGCGCGTTCCCCGCCACCATTACCACCGCCATCGTTTCGCCAATCGCGCGACCAATCGCCAAAATAAACGCGGTAATCACCCCCGATTTTCCCGCTGGCACAACCGTACGGAACACCGCTTCGGTGTGCGTCGCGCCAAGCGCTATCGCTCCTTCGTAATAACTTTTCGGCACTTCTTCAAAGCTCGTTTTGGAAAGGGAAACCACTGTCGGCAAAATCATAATCCCCAACAGCAACGACGTCGCCAACAGTCCACTGCCGTTGTTCGGTGCGAAATAGGCGAGTTTGGGAAGTAAAAACACAATCCCGAAAAAACCGTACACAACGGACGGTATGCCCGCCAATAAATCAATCACCGCCGAAAGGGTGGATTGGAGTTTCTTCGGGCAATAAAACGCCAAAAACACCGCCGTAAAATACCCGAGCGTTCCCCCGATTAGGATTGCGCAAAGGCTTGCCGTCAGCGTACCGATTATCATTGTAAATATGCCGTACGTGCCCGAAAGCGGTTCGTTTGAAAACACGTCCAAACGGTCGGGCGACCACGTTTTGCCGAGCGTAAATTTAAAAAAGCCGATTTTATTTAGCGCGGGAATACTTTTCACCACGATAAACGTAAAAATTGCAAGTACCGACGCGATACATATCACCGCACCGCTTAAAAAGAATATTTTCCACGCCCGTTCTTTGCGTTGCAAACCGTCCATTTCCCCTTATTCTCCTTTTAAAAGTTGTGAAAAGCGGTTGATTTTCCCCGAATATATATCGTAAAGATTTTCTATCGTTAAATCTTGCGCCAACGTGTTTTGCGGGTGGATAATCACCGCCACCGCGTCCAAACAAACGTTAAAAACGCATATATTCTCTGCCGTTACGCTTACGGAAGAAAGCCCGATTACGTTGCCGATTTTATCCTTTTCCACTGCCTTTTTCCCCACGCTGGAACCTTCTAATTGAATATCGAATATATCCGTTGCTTTTACGCCGTATAAATCCACGTACCCTTTCACCGCTAAGTTGATAAGTTTTTCCACCGACGTCGAACCGCGTACGACGATTTTTTCCCCGCTTGGCAAAGCGTTTAAAGGCGTATAGGCAACGAGCGGTAAAGGCGGTTGATTTTCCCCCGCCCGTTTATATTCGTCCGTCAAAAAAATACAATCGGCGGTTTGTACGTGTTTTTCCATTTCCGTACTTAATAAATAACGCATAAAATCTTGCGTGCGCGGTGTGAGCGATATTTTTTGGCTCGTTAATATAACGTACGGGCGTTGCAAGGGGTACGCGCCCGAAAGCACCGTTTCCGCGCTGGGCGATACGCCGTTGACTTGCACCGTTTTTACGTCTTTTGAAACAGAGCCGTACGAAACGTAACCGATTGCGTTTTTATCGTTTGCCACCGTCGACGTTACGAAGGACGACTTCGTATATTCCAAAGCGGAAAGCGTCGTTTTATACACCTTTTTCCCGCCGATTTTCATTTCTAAAAAGTTGCCTTGTCCGTCCCCCACCGTTTTGTCGAACGCTTCCCGCGTACCGCTACCCTTTTCGCGCGCTATTACGGTGATATGTTTTTCCCCTTTGTATTTACAAGCGAAAAAAGTAGGCGAAAGAAAGATACAAACGCATAGAAAAACGACAGCAAACCTTTTCCAACCTTTCATATCTCTCCCCCTTACGCTTATTATGCGTCGTTTTGTATTTTTCTATGAAAAAAAGCGACGGCTTGTAAGCCACCGCTTGAATATATTTTATTTTTTCGATTGATTACGCTCTTTTATCCGTTACGATTTTAAACACCGCTTTTTTAACGGGCGCGGGTTTCGTAACGCAAAGTCCCGGTTGATGAATTTCTTCCGGATAAAAAATCACGCTGTCTACGTCGCCACCTTTTAAAACTGCCCTTTCTTTGCCGTCCCCTTTATATAATTCCAAGTCTTTTTCCGCGTTGTAAGGCGCGGTGATTTCGCAATCTTGCATATAGGCAAGTTTTAACAATTCTTCCCCGTCGATAATGCACTGCAAATCGGCGTAACGGCGGTGCGATTCGCAAAGAAAATCGTTTTCTTTCGTTTGATATTGCGAAATTACCACTCTGTTTTCACCGTTTAACGGATACGCGCCGAGTGGCAACGTTTTTAAATCGTTCGTTTGAATAAATTCCTTAATCGCTTGCACGCTTTCTTCATCAAAATAATCGCTGTTTATAACGTCGGTAAGTTTACAAATAATCATAATTTACTCCTTATAATAAAAACGCAAGCTTTTCTTTTACCGTCTTATAATCGAGAACTTCCACGTAATCCAATCCGCCAAGCCGAACGTGGGAATCTCCGCCACCATCGCCGAAATCGTCGCCCACGTATAAAATCTCGTCTTTTTCATACCCGTTTTCCTTTGCGTAACGCATAATCGCGTCGTATTTGTTATACGCTTTGCCCGAAAAATCAAAAGACGACGAACCGCCGATATACACCGTGTAATCTTTAAATAATTCCAGCACTTCGGGATATAACACCCGCCGTTTTTCACGGGTTGGGTCGAATGCGATTTTATCGGCTACGTCCGCTTTCGTGCCTAAAAGCGGGAAAGTTACCATACCCGTCGCGTGAAATTCCACCGTATCGCCCTTATAATCCATGTAACCATATTTTTCGCGTAAATAGGCTATCTTTTCGAGAAAATACGCTTTATCGGGCGCAAACACGTCTTCTCTTACGATTGTAAACTGCCCGTTTATCATTTTACTTTCTTGCATACCGTAATTGCCGACGATGTCAATCGGATATTCGTTCATTTGCGCGTGAATTCTCGGTGCGTTCCCTGCGCCCACCATCAGTAATTTATATTTTTTGCCAAGCTCGTTTAAAAGCGTTTCATTTTCTTTTTCCAATTTCGAACGGTGTTGCGTGAGCGTGCCGTCCAAATCAAAACAAATCAATTTCTTCATACGTAATCTCCAACATTACGTATAGAATACCATTTTTATTATATTTTGTCAAGTGTATAAAAATAAGTTTCAGCGCGTTTGCGAACTTTTTATATGGCGAAACGCATTTCTTCGACAACTTGTTACAAACGTTTAATTTTTCTTTTGATAAACGATAAATTGATACGGTTTTAACTTTTTTCCCACCTTTTTATAATTGTTTAAAACGACTTCAACGTTTTCCAATTTAGGCGCTACACACTTCTTTCCAAACGCAAACACGATAAAAAATTCTTTATCGTCCAACGCGCGTTTAAACACGTAATATTCGTCCGTTAACGCGACGTCTTTAAAATCCCCTTTCGTAAAACATTCTTCCCTTTTACGGAGCGCAATCAATTTTTGATAAAATTTATAAACGGATTTTTTAGAAGAACGGTCTTTTTCTACGTTGATTTCCTTTTCACGAGAATAAGGCGCAATCCAAGACGGCGACGGTTTTCCCGTCCAAGCCATCATATGGCGCGGATTATCCCGCGAACCAAAATTGATTTTTTCCATTAGCAATTTTTCGTCCGTTTTGCCGTAATTTGCCGTGTAATAACCAAGCGTTTCCGCGTCGTCAAATTCGGATATATCCTTATGATACGAATTGGTAAAACCGATTTCTTGCCCTTGATATAAAAAGGGTATGCCGTCGTGCAATAAAATCAATCCCCCAAGCGCCGTCGCGCTTTCGTAGCGGTGTTTTTTATCGTCCGCAAAGCGGGAAACGCTACGCGGTTGGTCGTGATTTTCCAAAAACACGGTGGCGGGCGCGGGAATAGCCGACGTGATTTTTTGCCATTTCGACGTTCTTTTACACAATTCCTTTAACGACGGCTTTTCCGCAAAAAACCGTCCTTTTTCCAAGCATAAGTGTTGAAAAGCAAACACCGTCGTCAATTCCTTGCGTTCTTTTTTGCAAAACAATTCCGCGTTTTCTTTGCTCGCCGACCAACATTCCCCCACCGTAAAGATTTTTTTACAGCTTTCCCGAGAAAACAATTCTTTTATATACGCGTGTAACTTCTCTCCACTGCCGTTGATTGGGCTGGAAAAATCTTTCGAAATTAAATCAAGTACGTCGCAACGGAAACCGTTTACCCCTTTTTCCAACCAAAAATCCACGACGGCTTGCATTTCCTTTCGCACCTTGGGGTTATCCCAATTTAAATCGGCTTGTTCTTTGGCAAACGAATGCAAATAATATTCCCCCGTTTTTTTATCGTATTCCCACGCCGAACCGCCGAACACGCTTTCCCAATCGTTTGGCGGTGTTTCCCGCCAAATATAATAATCCCTATAAGGATTATCTTTCGATTTTCTCGATTCTTTAAACCAAACGTGTTTCGTGGACGTATGATTTGCTACGAAATCAAGAATGACGTCGATTCCGTTTTTATGAAAAAGCGAAACCATTTCTTCAAAATCTTGCATCGTGCCGACGGCAGGGTCGATAGCGCGATAATCGGAAATATCGTATCCGCTGTCCACGCCAGGACTTTTAAAAAACGGGGAAATCCACACGGAATTTATCCCCAATTCTTTTAAATACGGAATTTTGGAAATAATCCCTTGTATATCTCCCACCCCGTCGCCGTTGGAATCGCAAAAACTTTTCGGATAAATTTGATAAAAAATCCGCTCTTTTTCATTCTTTATCATATAATTTTTTTCTCTCCTTTATATTGCCTATTTTTCCACCCAATATATAATGGATAGCTTTATTAAATTTTGTGCAAATTTTTGCTTTTCTTGCAAATGCGTATAATTCCCAAAAAAAATACGACAAACGCGTGTTTTTCTGCGCGTCTGTCGCTTTTTAATATTCTCTTAATAAAATGTGGCGAGTTGTTCTTCGGGCGGTTCGCATACGATTACTTTTTCCGCCACCAAAACGGGACCTTTCCCTTTATAAATGCGGTGTTTTTGGAATTGTACTTTCGCCGTGATATTTATCCAATCGCGCGTTTGTAAATCCATTACGCTCGGCAATACGCATGCAAGCCCGCAATACTGTATATCCGCTTCGCAACAGGTCATTACGTGTCTACCAACGACGATATCAGTAGGCGAAAGGCGTTTATCCGTCGCCACCAAGCCTTTAAATT
>JAZNIR010000152.1:0-7883 GCA_045577595.1 Candidatus Scatosoma sp. | reverse complement strand
AGGGCTGTCGACGTACCCGTAATCGCATCGGGCGGTGCGGGAACGCAACAAGATTTCGTGCGACTGTTTAAAGAAATACCGTCGGTGGACGCGGGTTTGGCGGCGTCGGTGTTCCATTTCGGGGAAATAGCCATTCCCGATTTGAAGAAAACGTTAAAAGAAAACGGCATTACGGTACGTTTGTAATAAAAGGAGAAAGATAAAATGATTGCGATTGACGAATTGAAATTTGACGAAAAAGGGCTTATTCCCGCGATTGTCGTGGACGCGGTGAGCAAAGACGTGCTTACGTTGGCGTATATGAATAAGGAAAGTTTGCAAATCACTTTAGAAAAGGGGTTGACGTGTTTTTACAGCCGTTCGAGAAAGGAATTATGGCTCAAAGGGGAAACGAGCGGGAATTATCAACACGTCGTTTCCATTACCGCCGATTGCGATAAGGACGCGTTGGTGGTGAAAGTGGAAAAGGACGGTCCCGCTTGCCATACGGGCGCGGACAGTTGTTTTTATCAACCGCTTTTTATCAGTGAAGAGAGAAACGAATTTTCGTTGCGCGGTTTGTATAACTTGCTTTTGGGGCGTAAAAAGGAAATGCCACAAGGTTCGTACACAACTTACCTTTTCGAAAAGGGCTTGGATAAAATCTTGAAAAAGGTGGGCGAAGAAAGTACGGAAGTGATTATTGCGGGCAAAGCGCAGGATAAAAAGGAAACGGTGTACGAAATTGCCGATTTGGCGTATCACGTTATGGTGTTGATGGTGGAAATGGGCATCACCGTCGACGACGTGCAAAAGGAACTTGCCTCTCGCCACGTAATCGACCACAAAGTAAAACAAGAAAAAATGACGAAATAATACGATATCGTAAAAAGACGTCGCGTTTTTTTAACGCGACGTTCTTTTTTTACAAGAAAAAAACGCCCAAAATCAGCTATTCGATTTTTTAATTAAAGCTATCATAAAAATTAATTTTATTAAAATATCACGTTCAAAAAGCAATTTATTTTCGGTTATACGGAAAGAATGATTGACAAAATAAATTTTTTCGGTTAAAATAATAGTTGTGTTATAAGCGAAAGTGGGCTTTAATGCCTTCAAGCAGATAAAAAGGGCTAGCCCTTTTCTACCGTTTTGAAACGGTAGAAATCAAGATTTATTTGAAAAAATAAAGGATTATACGGAATGAAAAGAAAAATAAGAGCTGTTTTGGTGTTAATATTGTCGATGCTTGCTTCCTTATTTATATTAACGGGTTGCGAAATCGGTGTTTCTTTGGACGAGATTATCAGCGAGAATAATCTCGTGGCGCGCGTAACCTATTACGCGGGGTACGTCGATACGTCCGACGAAGAAAATCCGATTATCAACAGCGGAAATTTTGGGGAAAAGACTTATAAGAAAGACGTGTATTACAGAGATAACAGCCCCGTTTTAAATCTCGGCACGACGGCGCTCGATTCCGGCTCGATTGAGTTTGAAAGAAATGATTACCGTTTTATCGGTTGGTATGAAATGGTGGAAAATCCTAGTTACGTGGAAGGGGAAACGCCTGAAACAGAGCGGTTTTTAACGGAAGTGGTAAACGGGGAAACGTATTATAAACTTGGCAATCCCGTCGATTTCTCGGGGCTTCGGATTACGAAAGGTGATCATTGGCATTTTTGCGCAATGTGGCGTAGAGATTTGAAAGTAAACGTACAACTCGTGTGCGACGAGCTTGGCGAAAACGAAACGATTAACGCGACGATTGAAGGGAAAACGGTTTCGTATAAAGACGGCGACGTTTTAAAATCGGTGAATTACGAAAACGAAGGCTATTTGGATAAGCTGACGAAAGCTCCGCTTGATTTCCCGTTAAACGGAACGTTCCTTGAATTTTACGAAGACGAAGCTTGTACAACCGTTTGGACGGACCGTAAATACGAAAAACCCGACCAAACGGACGACGTAGTGTACGCGAAATACATAAAAGGCGTTTGGGATTTGATTAGAACGGCGGACGACGTCGTGAATATGTTTGCAAACGCGGAAGTGTCGGCGGATAAAGGATTTTATCTTATGAACGACGTGGATTGCTCGTCGTTGCCTGCAAACACTACCGTAAAACCGTTTACCTTATTCGAAGGGAAATTGCAAGGAAACGGTTATACGATTTCCAATCTTTGCGTAAAAGAAACGGGTTTAACAACGGCAAACCGCGCGTTGTTTGGCGATATTACGGAAACGGCGTTGATTAAAAACGTGAATTTTGCAAACGTAACGTTTGAATACGAAACGTCGAGAAAGAACGGCGCTTCGGCAACCAACGTAAACACTTGGAATAAGCCGAGTATTTATTTCGCGTTTACTTCGTTGGACGCAAACGCGGACGTGCAAGCGGTTACGTTAAGCGGTACGATGCGGATTGAACTTGGAAGATTTTCGGTGATAGAAAACCTTTGGGCGAATGAGACGACGGACGGCGCGTTGAACAAAGACACCAACTTTAAATACGGCGGTTTTGCCACCGACGGGGCGTACACGGGCGGATTTACCGTGAATGCAACGTTTGCCGATATTACGGTGGAAGATTGGCGATAAAGTAAAAAATAAAAAATGATAGATATAGAGTAACACGGAGGATTTTATGAAAAGAACAGCAAAAAGAATTTGCAGTTTGGCGCTTGGCGCTGTAACGGCGTGCGCAACCGTATTGCCTGCAGTAGCTTGCGGAAACAAAGGCGGTGGCGGAGATACGTATGAAATCGTATATAAAAACACCGAAAACGACGCGTTGAGTTTCGGTATTTCGACGGTGGACGGAAACTTCAACCCGTTTTTCGCTACGTCCGCGTCGGATGTAACCGTGCTTGGGCAAACGCAAGTAAGTATGATGACGGCAAAGGAAGATGCAAAAGGCGACCCGATTCCTTATTGCGGGGAAGACGAACCTACCGTTGCCTTGAATTACAGCGAAAAAATGTTGAAAGGGGATAAAGACGCCGTTTTAAGCGGACGAGGCGATGAAACGGATAAGGGGACGGAAGCGGATTACACCGAATACAAATTCCTGATTAAAAACGGATTGAAATTTAGCGACGGTAAGCCCCTTACCATCGACGACGTGCTCTTTAATTTGTACGTTTATCTCGACCCGATGTACACAGGTTCGGCAACCATCTATTCGACGAAAATCGTCGGCTTAAACGCATACCGTACGCAAGACCCCGATGCAAGCGACGACGTTATTAGCAGTGGCGGGGATTATTATGCCGAAGCGTTGCAAATTTTAATGAGTTTCCAAGATTGGTTGGACGGTGAAACGACGACGTTGGACGATGCGACGGGCGAAGCGTATATGCACGACCTTGTTGGATTTTTCAAAGAAGATTTAAACGAAATTTGGACGGCGTCCGCAGGCACGCAAGAAGCGTATAAAGAACAATACAATCTTACGCAAGATTGGGAAATTTTCTTCTATAATATCGGCTTTGTACAAAGACAAGTACAAACGAATGCAAACGGTAGACAAGAATACGTGAAAGGCACGGACGGTAAATACCTTACGACGCTTGACCCCGACGTAAAGACGGGGGATATGACCACGACGTTTGCCGACGATTTCGAAGCGTATATGACGGACGATTTGGTAAACGAATATATGCAATCGGAAAATTGCAACGAAGAAACGGCACGCTACGAATTGGAAAAGGCGTGGGCGATTTCTTATGCGTTCGACGCGTACGTAACGGACGAAGAAAACCCTGATAAGAGCGGTTTGTATTATATCTTTACGGACGGCTTTACGGGCGCGACGATGAAGTTGCAAGAAAAAATCGAAGGGAAACTGATTGAAACGGACGGTGTAGGCGAAGGCGGTTCGGCGCAAGAAATGACGGTTAGTAGCATTAGCGGTATTCAAAAGAGTACGCTTGCAAGTGGCGAGACGTTTGAAGGGAAATTGGGCGACACGTATCTTAACGAAGATTTCGACGTGTTGACGATTTACGTAAAAGGGGTAGACCCGAAAGCGATTTGGAACTTCTCGGTTACGGTTGCTCCCAAACATTATTATTCTTCCGAAGACGCGATTGAAAACACGCAGTTCGGCGTGAAATTTAAAAATCAATCGTTCTTTGAAGAAGTATTGCAAGCTCCCGATAAGAATAAATTGCCGAAGGGCGCGGGCGCGTACGCTGCGGTGGGCGGAGCGGACGGTTTCTTTAAAAATAACGTAATTACGTACGTTCGTAACACCCATTTCGAAACGATGGACGGTAGAAACGGTACGGAAAGCACCGCTTTGCATAACGCAAACATTAAATATATGAAATATCAGGTGGTAAACCCCGACAAACTTATCAGCGCGTTGGCAACGGGTAGCGTAATGGTTGGCGAACCGTCGGCGTCCCAAGACAACGTAAACGAAGTGGGTAAATACGCGCATCTTGGACAAAAGAACTATTGGACGAACGGTTACGGTTACGTGGGTATTAATCCCAAATATGTGCCCGATATCGAAGTACGTCAAGCGATTATGATGGCAATGAATACGGCAAGCATCGTACAAAACTACTATACGCCGGCGCTTGGGAAAACGGTGTACCGTTCGATGAGTACGGAATCGTGGGCGTATCCCGATAACGTAAGCGGTTATCCCACCGTTACGTATAATTCGAAAACGAGCGGGGGCAAATCCTTGCAAAAAACGATTGAAAGCCTTGTAGAAAGCGCAGGTTGGAGAAAATCGGGTGGCGTGTATGCGAAAGACGGACAAACGTTGAAATTCGTGTTCACGATTGCAGGGGAAACGACCGACCACCCCGCGTACGCTATGTTTAACACGGCGGCGCAAACGTTGAACGCGTGCGGTTTCGACATTAACGTTATGACCGACCCGATTGCGCTTAAAAAATTGGCGCGTGGCGAACTTGCCGTTTGGGCGGCAGCTTGGTCGTCTTCGGTGGACCCCGACTTGTATCAAGTGTATCACAAAGACAGTTCGGCAACCAGCGTAGAAAACTGGGGCTATCCCACGATTTTAAACGACTCTACCGACCAATTCACGAAAAATATCACGATTAGCGCGGGCGCTTTGAAAGACCAAACGTTTGCGGGTGAAAAGGCGATTATCGATAAGCTCAGCGAATATATCGAACTTGCAAGAGAAACGATTAACCAAGCCGAACGGGAAGAATATTATGCGACGGCTTTGGATTTGATTATGGAACTTGCCGTCGAACTTCCCACCTATCAAAGAAAAGACCTCGTGGTGTACAACCGCAGTATCATTGATTCGGCAACGCTCGTGCAAAAGCCTACGTCTACGATGGGCGCGTTTAGCAGAATTTGGGAAGTGAACTATCACGTTCGTCCTACGGCAGATGCAAACGCGTAAGCGTCGATATTATTAAAATTTACACAAAAAACACAACGTGAAAAGTGAAGTTAAGATAAATGGTTAAATACATTATAAAAAGACTTTTGATATCGTTGCTCGTTCTTTTCGGGGTGTCCGTCATTTTGTACTTTCTCGTAAGAATGATGCCGATGAGCTATCTCGAATCGAAACTGTCCGCAAGTATGGGCAGTTCGGCGGGGGAAGTTTCCTTCGAGCAACGACTTCAAGAATTAAAAGAATATTACGGGCTTGCCGACGACAGCTTTTTCGGGATTTGTAAAGGCTATTGGGATTGGCTGGTGAAATTCGTGCAAGGGGATATGGGCGTGTCGTTTAAATACGCGCAACCTGTGGAAGAAGTTATCTTCGAAAATATGGGCGTGTCGTTTGCCGTGTCCTTTATATCGCTGATTTTGCAACTGCTTATCGCTATTCCGCTCGGTATTAAATGCGCGTGCAATCAATACGGAAAGCTCGACTACGCGGCAACCGTACTTACGATGATTGGTATTTCGTTCCCCACTTTCTTCTTCGGAAGTTTGGTAATTAAGCTGTTTTCCGTAGAATTCGGTTGGTTTCCCGTCGGCGGTTTGGAATCGACGACGCTCCCTATGAACGCGACGGAATGGCAAAAATTCGGGGATATGCTTTGGCATCTCGTATTGCCGATTTTCGTGCTCGTTATTCTCGGCATCGGCTCTATGATGCGTTATACGCGTACGAATACGCTGGAAGTGTTAAACGCGGACTACATACGTACGGCGCGCGCAAAAGGACTTTCGGAAAACAAAGTCGTGTACAAGCACGTGTTTAGAAATACGATGATTCCGCTTGTTACGACGCTTGCGGGCGTGCTTCCCGGACTTTTCGGCGGTTCGATGATTACGGAAACGATTTTCGCTTTGCCGGGTATTGGGAATATCGCGTACACCGCGCTCCGCGAAGGGGACATTCCGTTTATTATGGGATATAATATGTTTTTGGCGATTTTGACGGTGGTGGGCGTACTGCTTACCGACTTGATGTACGCCGTAGTTGACCCGCGCGTAAAACTCGGGAAATAAGGAGATAGGTATGGAAGAAAAGAATATATCTCAAGAAGAATTGAATACCGCTCCCGTAACCGAAACGGAAGATTTACACGGGGAAAACTTAAACGACAGAGTGAAAGTGCTTACGCCTGGACAAATGGTTATGAAACGGTTTTTCCGTTCGAAATTGTCCGTCGTGGGCTTGGTTATGCTGATTGCGCTCTTTTTGTTCTCCTTTTTAGGCCCTGTTTTTTCGCCTTGGGGAGAAAAACAAATCGACACCAGTCAAGCGAATATCAACGATATCGTCGTTTCGCAAAAAATTGAATATATCGTCGACGGCGAACGGGTTACCGCGTTTGATATCACTGTAACCACTCCCGACGTAAATAAGGAAGGGGATATTACTTGGTCGCATTGGCTTGGTACGGACGATTTGGGACGCGATTTGTTGACGCGTCTTATGTACGGCGGTAGAATTTCCTTGACGATTGGTTTCGTCGTGGTTATTTTGGAAACGATAATCGGCGTTATACTCGGCGGGCTTGCGGGGTATTTCGGCGGTTGGGTCGACCAAGTGGTGATGCGTATCGTCGATATACTAAGCTGTATTCCGACGTTGCCGATTATGTTGATTTTGTCGGAAGCGTTGACGGGTATGGGCATATACGACATCAGTCGTCTATATTATTTGATGGTACTGCTAACCTTGCTGGGTTGGGCGGGTACGGCTCGGCTCGTGCGCGGGCAAATTCTTTCGTTACGCGAACAAGAATTTATGCTTGCCGCAAAGTGCGCGGGGCTTTCTACCCGTAAGAAAATTTTTAAACATTTACTTCCCAACGTATTGCCACAACTTATCGTTTCGATGACGCTTGGCTTGGGCAGTATAATTTTGACGGAAGCTACGCTTGGTTATCTCGGTCTCGGCGCGCCGTTGGACGCGGCGACGTGGGGGGCGATGATAAACTACGCAACGAAAGACAGATATCTTTCGGGGTATATCAATTTCTGGATACCCCCTGGTATTTGTATTACGCTTGCGATTTTGGCGTTCAACTTCGTCGGTGATGGGCTTCGCGACGCGTTCGACCCGAAAATGAAGAGGTGAGAAATGGCGGATACGAAGAATAAATCGCATTATATCAGCAATAAAGAAAGCCGTTTAATTGCGAAAGAAAACAGAAAAATCACAAAAAAGCTGGAAAAACGTAAAAAGAGAAAGAACGTAGAAGCGGAATATCTTACCGAAATGAAAGATTCGTCCAACATTATCGAGTTTGATAATTTGCACACCTATTTCTTTACGGATACGGGTACGGTAAAGGCTGTAAACGGCGTTACGTTTTCCATTCCCGCCGGCTCGACGGTGGGCGTCGTAGGGGAATCGGGTTGCGGAAAAAGCGTAACTTCTCTTTCGACGATGCAACTCGTACAAGGCCCTACGGGGCAAATCGTGGTCGGGGCGATTC
>JAZNIR010000151.1:0-13259 GCA_045577595.1 Candidatus Scatosoma sp. | reverse complement strand
CGCTTGGCCTCCGACTTGGGAAGGGGGAGAAAGAGGAAAAACCCCCATAAATTCAAAATTTTCAATTTCTAAAATTCGCTTTTATAAAATTTCAAAAAAGCAAAATTTAGAATTTTCAAAAATTAAATCCGTAGGGGTTTCCAAAATAAAGATATAGAATATTTGGAAAATGCTATTTATTTAATTCGGTTTGTAACCTGTTAATTTCCGCGCGATAAGCCCTGCGCTGTTCTTTTACGGGCGTATATTCCGCAAGTGTCAATTCGCCCTCTCCGTATTTAATGGCCATATAATCCGTGTTCCTTAATTTTTCTTTCAGTTCGTGTATTTTGAACGTCAAAGCTTGATTTCCGTTTCTTTCAAAAGTATCATTTTTCATTTTTTTTATACGCTCCTTTTATAATTCGGTTTTTTCTATATAAGGGTCAATAATAACCCGATATCTGCTAAAAATAAAAAGTTGCGTAGACGGGCTGTCAATGCTGGGGTCGCTGTCAGGATTTGTTCCGACTATACAAATTTTAAGATATTCGCCTTTTGAAGCATATAAAATACTTGCAAAGTTAATATTTCCTGCGTACCCGTCTCCCAGATATCTTGAAATTTGATAATTGGATAATGGCAAAAATTGCAACATTTTTTCGGCGTTGTTTGTTGGGTTGTCATTGTCGTATCTTGTATCTTCGGTTTCTCTCAGGTTAAAAGTTGGAATTTCTAAGTTTTCATAGGAAAAAATAGTGAAAGCAAAAGGTCCGCTCCAACAGTGCAAACCGCCGTCATAGTCAGGCACGCCCAATAATTGAGAGCTGGAAAAATATCCCCCGACTTCGTATTTATAAATTTTTGTCCCCCCGCCGACGCTGGAAACAGGCAACAAAACCTGCTCGCCCCGTGCGTCCACGCCTGCAAGCACAGTTTCCGCGGGATTAGAAACAGGTTTTTTTAATGCCCTTTCAAGCGGTTTCACAATGTTTTCGTAATCAGCGTGAATTTCTAACGCTGTGCCTGCCTCGTTGACGTCTACAACTACGGTGTCGCTACCCTCAATAACTTTTTTAAGGTCGGATAAGTCGGCAGGCGTACCGCTGGAAAATAACGCCCATTTATCAGGATTAAGCGCGGGCGAAAAATTCACGCTGTCGCCGTCGACTGTTTTTATATAAGTGCTACCCTCAAAAAATACAAGCATATATTTTTTGTTGTAATTCACCGTAGGGGAATACGTTCCCATAATTTCAAATCCCTCGAAATAATTCCCCGCAAGTGCTTTTACAAATTCGTAAAGCTGGTTAATTTGTTCTTGCTCCGTGCCTATTAGCGCTTTGCAACAAGTCCTGTTAATTTTCATTGTTTTTGCTCCTTTGTTTTATTAAACGCGATAAAATCGCGTTGTTTTTTTGAATAACGGCTCGAATTTATCCACAAAATCAAATATGACATTGCGGTTTTTCTCGCTTAATACTATCCACTTTTCAAGCGCATTTCGGCTACGCGTGCGCGTAATTTGTCGCGTATCGCTCCCCGAGGTTGTCCCCGTCGCCGTGGATTGCGTTTGCCTGTTCGTTTCAAATTCGCCGCTTTGGTTGCTGTTCGTCGTGCTCGCGTCCTCGTTCCCCTCGTATCCTGTCAACCCGTTGAAACTTTCGGGGTTTTCTAAATATTGGTTAGGCGTATTAGATATTTTACGCGTTCCGTTTTTATTGTCCGTTTGCGTTCCGCTATTGCTCGCGCTATCCGTTCCCGAAACGCTCCCCGAATTGTTAACGGTGCTTTGCCCGCTTTGCGTGCCTTGTTCGTTTACGGTTTCTTTCTCGTCGTCAAGCGATATTTCGGGGAATATTGCAAGGGATTGTTTGAACGGCAAAAAATACCTGTTCCAAGTTGTCTTTACGTGGTGCGCAAATTCTTGCCAAGTAAAAAAGGAAATATCACGAAATGCGTATTCTTCCAAGATTAAATCTTCCAGCGTTCGTTCGTCAAAAGTTTCCCCCGCGTATTCCGCGGATAAGCTTCCCAAACACCCCGAAAACACACCGCTATGCGCGGGGCGGTTTTCGTCGTAACTACCGCCCAAAAGGTTATCTACGTCAACAATATTTACGCCACCTCTTGCCGTTATCATTCCTCTACCTCCTCGCGTACTTCTTCGCGCTCTTCTTCGCCCTCTTCTACGCCGTCGAATACGTCCAAATTAACGATAATTCGCGCGGTTTTGAAATCGTCCGCCCAAATCTTTTTTGCTTGTTTAAGGGCAAGTTCTCGCGTTTGTTTGCGCTTTACAATATTTATATTGTATTGGTCTTTTGTTTTTTCAAATTCGGCGGTGATTTTCCTTTCCCGCGTTTCGTTCTTTATAACGCCTATCCCAAGGAAATTCCGCAAATCGTTTTCGTAGTCTTTGGCGGTTTGTGTGAGCTCCTCGCCGTAGTATTGTATACCCGTCGGGGTGATTTTAAGATTTTTCACATACTGCGAAACTATCGCACTATCGTAATTTTCTACGCCCTCCACAATGTCGCGCACTTCCGAAACGAAAGCGTCATAGTCTTTTTTCGAGGTGTCCTCTTGTGCCTCGAATAAAAGAGGTAATTTTATCCAATTTCTATTAACTTTTTTGCTTGCCTCACATTCCGCAATTAACGAACAATATATTTCAATAGCCTCTTTTATTGTTAAGGAAATATTTGCCGTCGTTTGCGTGAATTGGAAAAAGTCGGATATAATAACGCAATCTACGCCAACTGTTTTATATCCGTAATACCGCTTGCCGTCGCCGTCACCCGTCGGCGCGTAAGGTCTAACAACGGAAAATTCCCCGTACGGGTTAAGCGTACCAGCAACGCCAACAAAGGGCAACGCCAAAAACTGCCATTCGGTAACGTTCTTTTTATCCGCGTTTTGAAAGGTATATTGAAATTTGAAAAGACAAATTTTTCCGTAATCCGAAATTTGTTTTTCGAGCCTTTTTGAACTAAAGAACGCGCGCGGGCTTTCGGGTAAGTCCTCCCAAGAAAAAATAGAAATGGCCGTTTCGTAGTAGTCGGCAAGTTTTAACGTCTTTATTTGCTCGTAAAAGCGCTTGCCTTGCCCCTGTTCGCACTTTTGGCGGGCTAATTGTGCCTCGTGCCTGTATGCAATATCGCGCAAAATTTCGGCGTTTTTTTTCGTTTCCGCTAATTCTTTTTGTAATTGCTCAATTAAAGTTTGCTCTTTTTTTCCCATTGTTTAAGCTCCTTTATCGTTCGGGATTGTCAAGCGTAAAATTCTTGTATCCGTCCAGCGTCCACCAAAAGCGAATACCCTTTGAAAAAGCGTCCTCTATCAAAAGGCGGTCAACCTCTTGCAATACCTGCATACTGTCGGGGTAATTCCCTTGTATTATAATATCGTTTGCGCGGATATAGTCAAAACGTGTATGCGCTTTTAATTGCTGTACGTTCTCAACACGTTTCGGCATTGTATACCCGTAAATTTTATGCGCAAATTTAATTTCATTTAACGCGACGTTTTCAAAAAACAATACTCGCGGGAAAAGCGCGTTTTCGACGCAATCCCCTATTGCCCCGTAAAATGTGGCACTATCTGGCGTGTTGTAAATATCCGCAAGTTTTAAGTCTAAAAGGGCGCGTTCTTTGTCTTGGTTGTTGGACAAAATTTCCCTGTTTGCGCCTTGTTCCGTTATAAGTTGCGCGCCACTTGTTGCTATATCCGCGGTTTGCCCTAACCCAAGCCCAAACGTTAAAGGATTTGAGGTTAAAAGACCCGCCCCCGCAAAAATAGCCTTTTTTGTTGTTTGTATCTTAAAAATTTCCGCTTGCGCTCCCTGCTTTATCGCAAGTTCACGTTGCGCCGCGTCTTGCTGGACTGATAGCCCCGTTATTGCCGAATTGTAATTACTTCTTAAAAAGTCAGAATATGCGTCGTTGTACATTCCAGCGGTTAGACTGTTTGTAATTATGTATAATTGCTTATTGAAATAACCGTTTTTTAGTGTTCCGAGAATTTCTCCCCCGTCGTTTTGCAATGCTCCTGTTCTTTTGCCAAAATATACGTTATAAGGGGGTACAAGCGATTGTTTGAATATAAACGGTCTTTCGTCGATAATAGGCGCGCCGTCATTCGAAAAGCTTGCAAAACTTAACGGGTCTATATCAATCGAATTTACACCACAAGAAAACGTTATTTTTTTGTAACCCATTTTAGCGTATTCGTCGAAAAAAGATTGAATTTCGGCGCTGTTGGGTATGTCGTACGCGTCCTCGTCCGCGTATTCGCCTTGAAAAGTCAAAGGCGGAAGAAATAGATTATTAAATCCAATCTCTGAAAAATTGTTAAGAATATAATATCCAGTTCTTCGTGTTACTATTTCTATTCTTGTTTCGTTGTTTTCCGTGTATGTTGTAGTATCGATAAAAGGCAAGCTACAAACGATGGTCGACGAAATAACGGAAAATCCGTCAACTACATTTTTTGTTAAGTTATAAAAATCTTGAAGTGTAGAAATTTCAACCCTTGATTGAGACAAAGCGGGATTTGTGCAAAATATTCTTGAAGTCGTTATTTCTTTTTTTGTTAAATTGTAAGCGGTGGGCAATATAAAATTTGCAAATGGGTATGGCGTGCCACTTTCGGCGTAATAAAAAGTCGGGGCGGGGTTACCAAGACAAGATATTACAAGAAAAACAACGCAAAAAAGCTCGCCGTTTATTTCAAAGGGTTTTATTTGTCCCGCGTAGGTGTTTACGCATTTATAAACGTCCGACGCGTTTACATTTTTATAAAACCTTTTGGAAACTTCCTCGTTTTTATATGTAAAGGTTTCGGGTAGGCAATTTATACCAATCGGGGGTATTCTCGCCCAAAAATCTTCCGCAACTATCAAATCACAAACGTTATCGTTTACGTACAGCGCATCGCGGATATAATAAAAACGGTAACGCTGGTAACCTTTGGAAAAATCCTCCCCAAAATCAAATACACAATAATTGAAAATTCCGCGTACGGCTAAGTAGTTAATAGCAATCCTGAACGGGTGTTGCGGATTGTACGCGCTTTTTGGTAATGGTGAAACGTCACCAAATTTATTTTTTATCGCTTGTATTCGTTCCTCTGGTCCGTTAAAGTTTATATACGGGTTTTCTTCGTCTAAGTTTGTATTAAAAAGCGTTACTGTTACAAACATTATAATACCTCCGCTTTACAATCTACACAAGCGCGATTATCCGCGCTTGTGATAGGCTGTAAAGGCTTTTTTCTTATGCGTTTTCGCTAACCGTGTGAATAATTCTATCAAACGAGAAGTCGCTATCAATAATAAGGGGTACGTTTACGTATGCCCCGCACATATTGAATACGTAGTCGTTGACTTCGTGGTAACGGGACTTCCTCGCGTCAAGCGGTTGCGTGATTGCGTTTTTCATTCCTATGCCGAATTTTACCGCCGAGAAATCAACGATACGCCCAATAAGTTTCTTCCCGTCCGTCATAGGTCTTGCCGTCATATTGAGCGGGTTTAACACGGCGTTTTGCGCAAGCGTAGTCGGCGTGAGGCTGTCAACCTCAACAATGCGGCTGCGCTCCGTTTGTGTGCCGTAATTATCCGCGTCCTCACTACGAAAAAGGAATGGTTTCAAATATTGCTTGAATTGGTATTTTTGCGCAAAATCAAACGCAAATTCGCTATCAAGAATAAATACTAAATCCGTATTTCCACGCGTGGTATTAAACTTAATACGCTTGTATTGCGTGTTTGCCTCAGGAAAATCTTGCGACTTATAGACTTTGTGCATAAAACTATTAAGCTGTGCTGCGTCGCTAAAAGAAAGCGCGTCCGCGTAGTTCGCGTATTGGAACGCCTCACAATTCAAAACGGCGTTTTCGATTGCATAACGTGACCCGTTGTTTTCGCTTTCCAGCGTGGCAAGCTTGGCGGAAATATAATCGCCTAAGGCGTTATTATTTAGCGCCATTAAGAAATCGTTTCTGTCGTAAGTGAGCGAACGTTCTATTTTGGTGTTAATGCCGTATGTAAATTGAATTGGCGCTTTGCCATAGTCTTGGTCGGTCCAAGGATTTGTTGCAGGTTGCGAGGGTTGATAACTCTTTCCGCCGTATAATCCGTTGTTGCCCTTGTCGCGCGTTTGTACAAGCGTATCTTGAAAAAAACCGTTCATACTTCCGCCGTTAAATGCCGCGTAACCTTTTTCAAGGCTTGCAAGCGGGTTGCGCAAATTTGCCGCCTCTATGCGTTGCGTAGCGACGAAAGACATAAGTGTGTTATGTATTGCGTCCAAGGTATTTACCGCGTTTTGTGCGTCCGCGGTTTTGATTTGGTTGATTTGCTCTTGCGTCACCCCTGCCGCTAAAAGCACTTGTTCATTTGACATAAATTGCGTTCTTGCCATTTTTTTATAATTCCTCCGTTATAATGTTTTAATCCAATCGGAAACATTTTTTTTGTTTTCCTCTTGTTTTTTTTCTTCTTCTTTTTTCTTTTCTTCGTCGCTTTTTTTGCCGTTATACCCATAAACCGCAAGTAAACGCGCTTGCTCGTCTGCGCGCGCTTTTAGTTCGTCGTATTCCGCCTTTGGAACGGTTTCCCCCGTTGGTTTTGGCGGGTCTTGCGGTTGCTCTTCCTTTATACGCAACAGCTCCAAAAGGGCTTTTTCCTGTTCTTCGGTAAATGCCATTATTGCCCCCTCCTTAAATTCCAAGTTTTTTCGAAATGTCGTCCACAGGGTTTGCGGGTTTTTCCCATTTGTCAATAGGTTTCTCTTGCGTTTCCGCGCGGTTCTCTTTACAATTTTCAAACAGCGAAACAAGCGATTTTTTCGCCTCGTCGCAACGCGTAATCGCCTTTTTGTATGCCTCGTCCGCGGCGTTTAATTCCGCTTGTGCTTGCGCTAATTTTGCCGCGCACACGGGGCATACGTCGTATGCGTCGTACTGTTTTGCGTTTCTTACTGCGGTTTCCTTTCCGCAACAATCGCATAAAAATTTTCCCATTTTTTTGAGCTCCTTTTCTTTTTCTTTTTGGTTTTCTTTGTTTTGTTTAAGTTTCTTTTCTATTTTTTCTGCCTTTTTCTTTTGACGGCGTTTCCGCGCACGCATTATTAAAAACAGACTAAAAGCGATTGCATATCCCGCAAGCGTTAAGGCATTATCAAGCAAAAATTCCAACACAACAAAACACCTCCTTTATATTTTTTTTGTCTTTTTTGGTAACATATCCACGAATAACGAAAAACTTTTTGAGCTGTCAAATTCTATTTCGTCGCGCTCAAACGCTCCCGTTAAACTATCCAAAAGCGCGGAACGTATAAGGCGAACACCTAAAACCGCTTTTTTAATATCGAAACAATAGGTTATATAACACTTTCCGCGCGTTTGTTCGGTTATATAATATAAATCGTCTTTTTCGGTATTCCAAAAGGTGAGAACGTTTTCCCCGTTTGTTATATTAAACAAAACGGAACGTTTGAGAGGCTTTGAAATCTTCTTAAATTTGTTTCCAAGATATACCCCGCCTGTCGTGAACATACCCTCGTCACGTCCTCTTTCCAGCTTGCCAACGTAGGAATTATCGCGCAATTCCTGCCAAGCCTCGCTTGCTTCTACGTGTGCCCAAACTGCGAGGGGTTCAACCTTTCCGCGCCTGTTTGGTTTTGAATAGCTTTTTTTAATACCAAATGAAAGATTTTTCAAATCGGGAAAATAAAACTTTTCCAAAAAAACCGAATACGATTTTTCCAAATTCGCGCACATATAAACTTCGACGTTTTCGCGAAAACGGAAAAGCGTTTCGCAAATATGCAGATATGCTTTGTAGCGGTTTTCGCTGGAAAGTTTCGGGGAAATGGGTTCAAATTCGTCAAAAAATATCGTCGTTAATTTATCTATATTATTCTCGACGAATATTTCCGCCGTTTCTACCTGTTCAAGCAGGCGTTCGCGGTCTTTTGGTTTTACAACCTCTCCCCCAAGATTCAAGGCGACGCCTCGAAAATTTCCGTAAGTCGTGAGGGCTATTGCTATACCTACCACCCTATTGTCTATGCAAATTTTATTTCCTACTGTTGCGTATTCGTGTTTGTTGTATGGAGGTTTGCTTATAAGATTATTATCCCAAAATCCCGCCATAAGCATATTATCTACTTCAATTTGACTTTCACGAAGTACAGCAAAAAAATACCCGCGTTTGAAATGCTTATCAAGTAAGCGTTTTTGTACTTTATACGTTTTACCGCCTCCACGTCGGCTTGTCACTATCTTTGTTTGGAATTGTACGTAGTCGCAAAGTACCGCGTCTATATCGTTTTTTGCAAATGCTTTTTCTATTTTATCCATAATTCAAACAGGCTCGGACGGCGCGCCCGCGGCGTATCCCTACGCACTATCCCCCTACTGAAAGGGTAAGAAACGCAAAAGCGCGTTTCCCGCCTCGCTCCTTTTATATATTATAGCATACGCGCGCGTGTATGTCAAGAAAAAAAATAAATATTTTTTTATAAAATATCGATAAATTTTTATCGATAAATAATTATCGACAAAAAAAAGAAAAAAAATAGCGAAAATATAGCTAAAAACAGTTGACAAGCTTTTTTTATATGTGATAAAATAGTATTACAATAAAAATATGGGCGGAACGGGCAAGTTCGTAAAGGGTGCGCAACCTTACGCGTTGGTTCAACTCCAAGCCGTCCACCAAACCGAAGATTATAAAAATATAGGAGGTGAAAAAACTATGAAAAAAACAATCTACTATCAAGCACAGTACAGCAAAGACGGCAAAACGTGGTATGCGTTTAATGCACATAAAAAATACAACACCACAGACAATTTCGAAGAAATAAAAGCTGTTTATAATGAAATGTTACAATTTCATTCTCTCGAATGGAACGCGGATTGCAAATACCACAGGATAGCAAGATACGAAGTAATAGAAATGATTATCAACTTGTAGCATAAAAAAGGAGGACTAAAAAATGTCACAATTTATACCTATCAATCTTAACATTCAAATTAAGAACGCAATCAACGCACTACCCGAAAGCGAACGGGAAAAGCAAGCCCCGAAAATTCGCCGTCAAATGATAGCGGAATACAACAGGGAACAGCGCGCAAACACAAAAGCGGAAATGGCAAAAAAACGCCGAAAGTGGTTATTCCAAGAAGAAATTGCAAAAGCTTTCAAAATTGAAGCCCAAAGAGCTATTACCCGCTACGTAGACGAACAACAAATCGAGCAGGGCGAAAACTTGAAAGAAGTGCTTGAAATATTTGACTCAAAGCTTTTGCAGGCTGTTAATAAATTTGTAAGGAGGTGAAAAAAATCGTAAAAATTCACGAATACGCAACAAATATGTATCCTTTATGTAGTTGCAGTGAATGCAAAACCTGTTGTTATTTTAACGACGAAACGGGTATTTGCCATATAGGCATAAACTCTAAACGGGTACAAGAGTTTCGCAGGTTTATGGAACAAGTTTTAGGAAACGAGGCGTTTTTTTGTAAAAAGTATAATATGCCTTGGAGGTTATATGACGAAACGTCAAAACTTTTCAACGAAGAAACAAAAAGAATAATAAAAGAGGAGGTGAAAAAAAACAATGAATAAAAACTATCGCCTAAAATACATCAAAGACGGCGAATTAAAAGCGGCGGTTTTTCTAAAAAAGCAAGCTCTTTCGCATTTTACGGAAAAGCTTACAATCGCGCCGACACTTAAACCCCAAAAAGAAGTATTTACTTTTGAGGAAGTACGCGCATTTGTAAGTGGGTTTGTGTCTATTTGTAGCGAGTATATCGCCGAAAGGGTGGAAAAATGAGAAAAACAAAAAAAATAGAAACGGAGCAACAGGCAAGAGAATACCTCGAACGCGTAATTTCAAAATGGGGCGAGTTCGGGAAACAACATAAACCCATTATCAAAGCAATAAAAATTTTATTAAATAAGGAGATTTGAAACTATGAACAAAATCATTTTAATTGGTAACTTGACGCACACGCCGGAATTTAGGGAAACAAGCAATGGAACACCCGTTTGCAATTTTTCTATCGCGGTAAATCGCCCCTATAAAGACGAGGACGGAAACGGGGCTTGTGATTTCTTTAATTGTACAGCTTGGCGCGAGCTTGGCGAGAATATCGCGCGTTTTTGTGATAAGGGTAAAAAGATTGCAATCGTAGGAACAATGCAACAACGTAGATACGAGGACAAGGACGGCAACGAGCGAATTGCTTACGACGTTATTGTATCGGAATGCGAGTTTTTAACCCCAAAAAATAACGAAAGCGAGGAAGAAGAACAAGAGCCCGTAAAACCGAGCAAGCCCGCGCAAACGGCAAAAAAAAGCGGTTATTCACGTCGATAATTAACGACGACGATACACCATTTTAATGATAGTACAAGCCCTCAAAAAGTTTGAGGGCTTGTAAACCCTAAGGAGCGCAAACAAATGAAAAAGCAAATTTTTTCCCGTTATTCTTATGTACATTACAATAAGAATAATATAACAGTAGGAATTAAAGGCGAAGTAAAGCGCGTGTTTCAAAAAAAGGATTTGACCGCGTCTATAACACAAATACAAAGGCAGGGTGAAGAATTATCCAAGCTATACACGAAGAATACGAAATTTCCCTCGTTTTTGGGGTTGTCTGGCGAAACCGTGCTTACCCGCGAGGCAAGCGAAATTTTGCAGGATTTGGCAGCAACGGGCAAGACGCAAGCCGAGCCGAAAGACGCCAAAGATATATTAACCGACTTAATACAAACAGCGCAAAACGAACAAGTCTTTGAACAAAAATATTATAGCGCTATTAATCAATACTACGGTACAAATTTTTCCACGGCGCGCACAAAACAAGAGCTTACAAAGGGGACTTTCAAAGCCCCGCGCGGCGACGTTGCTACGGCAAGGCTACGGGAACAGCGAGGGCGTAAAAAAATTTACGATTATTCGCGCTACCAAGATTGGTTTATAGGACAAGACGAAAGATTTTCTTCCACAAAAATACGACGCATAAACAGCGCCGCCGAGCTTAACGAATACGCGCAACAATATTTGCAAGAGGGCGTAATTCCCGAAGAGGTAGCCGACTTGCGCTATAAGGATTTGACGGTATAAAAAAATGATACTTTTACCACTTTTTGAAAATACGCATAGGGGAATAGAAACGCGCCGTTTTTTGACGAAGAACGGGAAATTCTTTCCTCTTGCGTATTTTTTGAGAGTGGAAAAAGATACAAATTTTATAATTCCCCGTTTCGCGCTTGCAAAGTTTTCTATAATCGAATTTTTATTAAAGAATGAAAACTACCACCAAAAAGACGGAAAGCAAGATTTGACGCAAAGTTATGATATTTTTAAGGACTATATAAAAATACATATTTGCAAGGGCGTGACGGCTTGCATAATATCCTACGAGAATAAATTCTTGCAAGAGTTTGCCGACTTTGAAACCGCGGAAAGACTTGAACGCGCGGACAAATGGAAAAAGCCCAGCGTCGCGCAGGACGGGAAAAGTCAACTAATGCTAAGTATATGCAAGTCGGATAATTGGTTTGCACAAAAAACAATATTCGATAAAATTTTTCCGCAACCCGTAGGCTGTGAGTTTGAATATTGGCTGGGAGGCAAGGAAACCGTGACGGCGTTTTATTACTTAAAAGCCCCCTCCGAATACGAGCGCGTGTATTCTTATGACATAAAATCAAGTTTTGCGTCGCGCGTGTATAACCGCTTGTTTCCGCAAGGAAACGGGGAATATTTTTCCACGGACGACGAAATACCCGCAAAAAAATGGTATATAAAAAAAATTATGATATTTTCGATAAAATCAAAAATCTACGATTTTTTAGATTTTGAAAAGAAGTTTAAGGAAGAAAAGAAAAAATATATTATATTGTACGTAACGAAAGATATAGAAGAAATTCTTCCTCTTGTGTATGATATTAAATATAAAACTATGGACGGGTATTTTTATAAGCTACAAAGGACTATTTTTAACGATTTTATAGAAGAAAACATTTTTGCAAAGAACAACGATTTTGAGCCCCTCAAAAAATATAATAAGGCGCGGTGCAATACCTTTTGGGGAACGTTTGGACGACGCGACGAAATCACGGAAACAAGCTACTATATAGACGAGAATAAACCCGATTTTTTGAAATTCAAAACGGAAACAAAAGTGATAGAGGAAAAAAGCTATTATCCTATGTATTTATATATAAACGGACAAGCGAAAGTCGCATTAATTCGTGCAATTTTTCCGCACTTCTCAAAGCTTTTATACGCAAATACGGACGGGTTTTTCCTTGAAAACGAGGCGGATTTTGATTACGTAAACGCGGTTTATTCTTCTAAGATAGGACGGATTGAATTTAGAACGATTTACAACCGCGTAGCACTAAAAGACATATCTAATTATTGCGGTGAGGTAGTGGACGAAAACGGCGAAATATTCAACGACACGCGCATATCAGGGCGAAAGCATAACACCTTGACATATGATGAATTTTGTGCGGGTTTTCAATCCACCTTTTACACACTCACGGAATACGGGTTTTTGATTGGGTATTATTATAATGAGCTACCCATTGAAACGTATTCCCGCTTATTTGTTTTACGGAGAAAAATAGAAGAATACCTGCCCTATTTTAGCGTAAAACAGCGGGAGGAAGTATTGAAGTTTGAGGAGGACGCAAAGACCGAAAAAACGGAGCAATTATATATACAAATTCTTGACGAGCTGGAATATCAGGCGCACGAGCTTTTATTCCCCGAAACGAAGAGAAAAAAAGAGGACAGGGAGAGAGAACACGAGCTTAAAACGCACGGCGTAAAAATTACTTTTGCCGACGAAATACGAAGCATTGAAAATCCCGAATTAAAGCGAAAATTGAGGCGTTTGCGCGCCGAAAACATTAGAAAAATAAACAAGGAAAAAACACAATGAAACAGGACAAAAAAAAGACAGCGGAGCTTGTAAGAATAGATATATTTGACGAAAAAGAAAAGCGTATTATAATATCATACCCGCCAACGCCAGCAGGAAAAAAGGCGGCGCAAAGATTTACAGCTTATGCGAATATAACAATTCGAAAGATTTACAATAACTAATTTTCCAAATATTCTATATCTTTATTTTGGAAACCCCTACGGATTTAATTTTTGAAAATGCTAAATTTTGCTTTTTTGAAATTTTATAAAAGCGAATTTTAGAAATTGAAAATTTTGAATTTATGGGGGTTTTTCCTC
>JAZNIR010000150.1:0-6055 GCA_045577595.1 Candidatus Scatosoma sp. | reverse complement strand
GTTTTTTAAGTTCGTCCAAAACGACGAGATATTGCGTCATGGTTTCGCTCGTCGCGCCCGATTTGGAAATGACGTTAAAGCAAGTATATTCTGGCTCGATGACGTCGAGGAGGTCTCTCATTCTGACGGGGTCAACGTTGTCTTCCACGTAGAATTTAGGACCTTTTCTCTTGGATTTGGGAAGATCGTTATAATGCAAGTGGCAAAGCGCGTTGAACGCCATGATCGGGCCGAGCGCGCTTCCGCCGATGCCCAAAACGACGAAGTTTTGGAATTTACGGCGAATATTTTTTGCCGTTGCAAGGATATCCGCAACGATTTCCGCTTGGTTGTAAGGAAGTTCCGTCCAACCCATATATAACTCGTCTTTACCGCGATTTGCTTTTACGTAGCGGAAAGCAGAGATAGCTTTACGGTTATACGAAGCAAGTTCTTTGGCGGAAAAACCTTCTTTTCCAAGAAACTTTTCCGTCATATTGTTGTAGTCTAACGTTACGCGCATAGAATTGCGCCATTCTTTGGTTTTGTAACCCATAATATTCTCCTTGTGAAAATTTGTTTACTGTACTATTTTACTCGCATTTTACAAGAAAGTCAAGAAATGGACGGAAGAAAAAACCAAAAATATTAAAAAATCATAAAAACCACCTTTATTTTCCTTTTTTAAAAACTTTTTCCTTTAAAAAGCGCTTGGAAACCACCCCCGTCAGAAGAAAAAGCGTCGTCAGCGTACAAGCGATACAAAGCCCCGAAAGGGTTAAGGCAAGCATTTCTCCAAACGTTTTAAAAAACACCGCCACTGCGAAATTGCCAATCAAGGCAGTAGGTAACACGGTTAAAAACGCGCGCGAGCAGGTAAAAAACAGTTTTTTGCGATAAACGCGGAAAAAGGCGGGGCAAACCTTATGCAACAAAATAAAATTGCAAACGGCGGTGGCGGTGTGAAAAAGACCCAATCCCCAAAGATAGGCGTACACCCCGCAAACGGGTGGCAACAAAATCACGCAAAGCAACATCACCGCTTCACCGACGAAATGGAATAAAAAAGTCTTTTTTTCAAAACCCATCGAATTGAGAATGGTGGTGGACATCATACAAACGCTCATCGGCAACAAAATTACGCACCCTTTGGCAATCATTTCCCCCGCCAACAAATTGGAAAAAGCAAGCGCGCCCAACTTTTCCCCCAGCACTTGAAAAAAGGGCAACAGCGCGCAAGCTACCAAAAACGCTACGCATAATCCCCGTTGTACGTTGTGATATAAGCGCTTAAACCGTTTCGCGTAAAAATCTTCCGAAAGCTCGGGCGCAAGTACGACGGTAAGCGAACCGATAACGGTGGCGGGTAAAAAGAGTATGGGCGTCGCCATACCTGTCGCCACGCCAAATTGTTTCACGGCGTCCACGCCGTTTAGTCCCGCTCGTATTAGCATTACGGGCAACAGCACGGCAACTGCCGAATTGACGATTGCTCCGCTTACGCGCACGGAAGTAACGGGCAACGTGGCGGAAAGGAGCGGTTTTAATTTCCCTTTCGGGGAAGATAACTTGCCCCCGCCCGATAAAAAGCAAACGGCGGTGATAAGGAAACAAACGAGATACGCCACGACGATTGCCCACGCCGCGCGGTTCGCCCCGTCCGTCGCGCCACTTGCGTTTTTAAGTAAGAGTACGCCAACGATAACGGTGAGCGATTCTTCGACGATTTCGATAAGAGACACGGTAAAAAACTTTTTATTGCCAAGTAAATTTCCCCGTAGCACCGAATATAACGACGCAAACGTCAACGACAACAGTAAGATTTGAAAAACGGACACTGCGCGCGCGTCCGAAAACAAAAACGAGCATTTCCCAGATAGCGGAAAAAACAAAGCGAATAACGCTACGCTTACGCACGAGCCGATGAAAAGCCCCGCCGTCGTCGCGCTACTTTCGCCGTCTTTTTCCTTTTCTGCCTTACTTTTGCAAATAAAGCGGGTGAGCGTTACGGGCAATCCACCCGCGCATACCGTCAAAAAAACGGCGAACACCGAATAGGCGATTTGGTGCAATCCTACGCCTTCCGCGCCGATAAGACGGGAGAGCACGATACGGTATAAAAATCCCAGCCCCCGCTTGAATACGGAAAAAAAGGTTACGATAGACGCGGTGGTAAAAACGGTGGGTTTGCCTTGTAAAAAAGATTTTTGTTTTTGCGAATTGTCAAAAGATGCGCTACGTTTCATACTGTATATTGTACGAGCTTTCCTTGCGGAATAGAACGGAAAAAAGAGCGCGATTTCCCGCGCGGAAAGGGCATATTCGGTGGTCAAAGGGCATATAGTATATATATGTTACGGGTTCAGCAAAGAAAATATCATAAAGTACAAGACGGGCAAACGCTGTCGGATATTGCCCGCGCCTATCACGTTGCCGAGCGGTTGCTCGTGCAAGAAAACGGCTTGCAAGCGCCCCCGAAAAAAGGACAAATATTAAAAATTCCCGAAAATAGTGGCAACGCGTACACGGTAAAAGCGGGAGAAAGCAAAAGCTTGCTTTGTGGCAACGAAGAAAACTACCGATTAAAAAACGGCACGGATATATTTTATATAGGAATGCGGGTGATATTATAAAGGGGAAAGTAACAAAAAGGACGGATTTCGGCATAGGATATAATAAGTAAATATCATTACGAAAGCGACTGCAAAACCCGCGCGAAAGGGGCGTAAGCTGAAAGGCAATACCCAAAAACGGCGGATTGCCGCTTATGTATCAGGAGGTAGAAAATGTCCTTTTATTCCAATTTCCAATCGGATAAATGTCCCTGCTCCATCACGGGCAATCCGATTAACGGCTTGACGGAAAAGGTGTGTATCCAAGCGGAAAAGATTTTCGACGCGGCGATAAAACAAACGCAAATCGAAAATTACGCGCTTACGCTCACCGACGTTACGCCCGAAACCGTTACATATCCTTTGACGTTCGTCAGCGCCCGTTCGGTATCGGCGGAAGCCACCGTTACTAATTTAAACGTGGAAAGGCAAGCGGATAAACGTTGCGCGCGCGTGCAAGCGACGGTAACCGTTCCTTTGGAAGTGCTTTTCACCGACGCAAACGGCGTGGAAGGTAGCGCGACGGCGACGGTCAGTTTGCAACAAGATTTGTTGTTGTTCGTGCCCGCGCCTTCGATTATGCCGTTTACGGTGAAAGCGGTGGTAAGCGCCGTTGCGCCCGACGGCACGTATAACGCGGAAACGCAAGGGTTCACCGTATCCCTTTGCGTAACGGTCATCATCAAAATAGCGATGTCGGTAGAACTGCTCGTTCCCACCTACGGCTATTGCGTGATACCGCCCGCGCAAGAATATTCGCAAGAAGTATGCGCGGGATTTTTCGAACTTCCGCTCTATCCCCAATCGTCGGGTGGTTGCGGGTGCAAAGGATAGGATTTTTTATAAAATCGACGAAAACGAGCTTTGTTTATAGCAAGGCTCGTTTTTTAACTTGCTTTTTTTCGTGGGGAATGGTATAATAACCGTATGAATATTTACGCAATCAGCGATTTGCATTTATCCCTAACGTCGGATAAGCCTATGGACGTATTCGGCGGTAATTGGGCGGGGCATTTCGAAAAAATTAAAAAAGATTGGGAAAGCAAGGTACAAGACGACGACGTCGTGCTTCTTTGTGGCGACACCAGCTGGGCGATGAAACTTTCGGACGCGCTGGTGGATTTAAACGCGCTTAAGGGCTTGAAAGGCAAAAAAATATTCGTTCGTGGCAATCACGATTATTGGTGGAACGGCATTACGAAACTGCGCTCCGTCGCCCCCGACGACAGTTTTTATTTCTTGCAAACGGACGCGGTGAAAATAGGAAATTTCGTATTCGTCGGTTCGCGTGGGTGGACTTGTCCCGGCTCGCCCGACTACACCGCCCAAGACGAGAAATTATATCTTCGCGAAGCGGAGCGTTTCAAGCTTGCGCTTATCGACGCGAATAAACTCGCGCAAAACGGCGAAAGGAAGATTGCGCTTATCCATTTTCCCCCGTTCAACGGCAAAACCGAACGCTCGGTGTTTACCCAGCTGTTTGAAGAAAACGGCGTGGAAAAAGCGGTGTTCGGGCATATTCACGGCGCGACGTACTTCCCCTTAAAAAAGGAAATAAACGGTGTGGAATATATCCTTACTTCTTGCGATAAAACGGGCTTTTCTTTGGTGAAAATTTACGAAGAAAAGGACGGATAAACGGTTGTAGAAAAGAAAAATTCGTCCGATTTTCAAAAGGCGCGTTTTTATCCTTTACAACTCGCGAAAAAAGTGGTATAATATAACGCGATAAAGCGAAACGGTTGAATCGTAAAAACGCTCTGTTCGCGTGCTTGTTTGCGTCTTGGCGTTTCGCGCCAAGATTTTTTTATATTCAGTTTTACGGGAGGCATAGCGTATATGCTCAAAAGAAAAGACTTAATAGGGCTAATCGATTTGTCGAAAGAAGAACTTTCCGAACTGTTGGAAGTGGCGGGAGAGATGAAACGGCACTTAAAAGCGGGGGATAAAAATTTACCCTACTTAAAAGGCAAAACGGCAACCATTCTCTTTTACGAAAACAGTACGAGAACGCGTACGAGTTTCGAACTCGCCGCCAAATATTTAGGGGCGACGGTTATCAATATCCAAGCGGGCTCGTCGTCGGTGGCGAAAGGGGAAACGCTCGTCGATACGGGTAAAACGTTGGACGCGCAACTCAACGACTTTTTAATTATGCGTCATCCAATGGGGGGCGCGCCCTACCTTTTGGCGAAAGTGGCGAAAGCGGGCGTGTTAAACGCGGGCGACGGTATGAACGAACACCCCACGCAAGCGCTTCTCGATATGTTGACGATGAAAGAACATTTCGGCGGTATCGAAGGCTTGAAAGTGGCAATCGTCGGCGACATCAAACATTCCCGCGTGGCGAAATCCAACTTATTCGGATTAAAGACGATGGGCGCGGAAGTGCGTATGTTCGCTCCGCAAACGCTGATTCCCAAAGATATCGACAAATTGGGCGCAAAGCTTTGTAAAACGAAAGAAGAAACGCTTGACGGCGCGGACGTCGTGATGGGGCTTCGTATCCAGCTCGAACGCCAACAAGCGGGGAATTTCCCCTCGCTCAACGAATACGCGGAATTTTACGGGATAACGAGCAGGGATTTAAAATACGCAAAACCGAACGCAATCGTAATGCATCCCGGCCCCGTCAATCGCGGTGTGGAACTTACGGGCAAGGTAATCGACCACGAAAAGAGCCGTATCGAAGAACAAGTATTTTCGGGCATAGCGGTACGTATGGCGGCTTTAAAACTTTTAAACGACTATCGCGAATACACTAAATAAACGGAGATAAAAACGTATGATTATCAGAAACGGAAACGTAGTACTCAAAAATTCGGTAGAAAAGAAAGACATTCTCGTAGAAAACGGCAAAATTATAAAAATTGCCGAAAACATTCCCGCAAACGGTGGCGTAGAAATCGACGCAACGGGCAAGCACGTATTCCCGGGACTTATTGATATGCACGTGCACTTGCGCGAACCGGGCTACGAATATAAAGAAGATATAGAAAGTGGCAGTAAGGCGGCGGTGAAAGGCGGTTTTACGCAAATTTGTTGTATGCCCAACACCGACCCGATTATGGACAATAAAGTGGTGGTAAGCTACGTAAAAAACCGCGCGAAAGAAGTAGGGCTTTGTAAAGTGCACCCCATAGGCGCGATTACGAAAGGGGAAAAGGGCGAACAACTCGCGCAAATCGGCGAAATGAAAAAAGCGGGCGCGGTTGCCATTTCCGACGACGGCGTATCGGTGAAAAATTCCCGTTTGATGTATTTGGCTATGGAATACGCCAGCGGATTTGATATGACTTGCCTTTGCCACTGCGAAGACAAAGCGCTCGTCGACGGGGGCGTCGTCAACGAAGGGTTAAGCTCGACGATAGCGGGTTTGAAAGGCATACCCCGCGCGGCGGGAGACATTATGATAGCGGGCGATATCGCGCTTGCGGAAAGGTTAAACGTACCCGTGCATATTT
>JAZNIR010000149.1:0-7190 GCA_045577595.1 Candidatus Scatosoma sp. | reverse complement strand
GCTACGATCCGACTTGGTTTACGTAGGCGTTCCCGCAAGCTTTGTGGAAGTGGTTACGCACGGACACACGATTTCTTTCCCGAAGAAACGGAAAATTTCCAAAGTGGACGTGGACGCATTATACGAAAGCGGGCTTTCCGAAATTATGAAAGAAGGGCGTTGTATTCGCCGTTCGAATATGTATTTTTCGTTAGAAGATTCTCATAAATATTTTGCCGCAAGCGACGTTTACGGCGTGCCTACTACTTTGTTAAAAGGCGCGCTGTGTTATTATTTTATTGACGAAAATTTCTATCAATTAACGATGAGCGTATTAAATGATTTGGGCATTACGCAAGTAACGTTTTTGCCGTCAACGTTGGCGCAATCGTTATATTTACTGCAAAAAAAACGTCGAGAAGGTTATGCGTTTTTGTTAGACGTCGGCTTTTTAACGACTTCCATTTCCGTCGTTTACGGAAACGGTATCGTTCACGAAGAAAGCTTTGATTACGGACACGGTGCGTTAATCGTTGCGTTGATGCAAAAATTAAACGTAGATTATCAAACGGCGGAAGAAATTTTATCGACGGCAAACGTTTCGGGCGGAAACGTATCGAAAAATCTTGCGTGGACGAGCGAAGACGGCGAAAACAGTTTTTCCGTACAAGAAATTAACGATATTATTAAATGTGGATTGGACGTGCTTTGCGAAAACGTGGAAAATTTTTTTGCTAAGCATTATAAAAATAAAAACGTGCCCGCGCTTTCCGTCAACCCGATAAGCGTAACGGGGGAGGGGTGTGGAATCGTAACGGGCGCGATTGAGCATATAGAAAGCAGGTTAAACCGTTTGGCGGAAATTATAACGCCCGATTTACCTTATTACGATAAGCCCGTTTGGTCGTCGCGGGTGGCGCTGTTGAATATGGCGATAAACGATTGTAAAAAACAAAGCTGGATACAAAGACTTTTTAACAAATTCGGAGGAAACAAGGTATGATGAACAATTACGAAGAAAATTTTAACGGTTACAACGAATATAACGATTATGAAAATGGTTCGGACGTTTTAACGCAAACGGTAGAAAGCGTTTCCAACAATTTGTCGGGCGTTGCGAAAATCAAGGTAATCGGCGTTGGCGGTGCGGGAAACAACGCGGTGGACAGATTGATTGAATCGGGATTGCAAAGCGCGGAGTATATCGTCGTAAACACCGATAATCAAGCGTTGGCGCGTTCTAAGGCGAGCAATCGCATTCAAATCGGCGTCAAGCTCACCAAAGGTCTTGGCGCGGGTGCAGACCCCACGCTTGGTAAGGCTGCGGCGGAAGAAAATAAAGAAGAAATCCAAAAAGCGTTAAAAGACACCGATTTGCTTTTTATCACCGCAGGTATGGGCGGTGGTACGGGTACGGGCGCGGCTCCCGTTATCGCAAAGATTGCCAAAGAAATGAAAATTTTAACGATTGCCGTCGTAACGTTGCCGTTCAGTTTCGAAGCGAAACGTAGAATGGATAACGCGATGGCGGGCGTGGAAGAATTGAGAAAAGCGGTGGATTCGATTATCACCATTCCCAACGATAAAATCCGTCAAGTCGTGCCGAAGGGAACGTCCTTTTCCGATTCTTTAAAAGTAGCGGACGAAGTATTGCGTCAAGGTATTCGCGGGATTGCGGAATTGATTGTAAAACCGTCGCTTATCAATCTCGACTTTGCGGACGTAAAAACGACGTTGAAAGGTCGCGGATTGGCGCATATGGGTATCGGCGTAGCCAAAGGGGAAAAGAGAATTGCCGACGCAGTGCGTTGCGCGGTGGGTAGTCCACTCCTTAATACGACGATTGAAGGGGCAAGTTCGGTTATTTTAAATATTATCGGCGGAAAAGATTTATCGCTCGACGAAGTGGTTATGGCGGCAGACCTTGTAAAAGGGGTTATTGATTATTCGGCAAACGTCATTTTCGGGGCTTGTATCGACGAAAATATGTCCGACGAAGTGGAAGTGGTGATTATTGCGACGGGTTTTAACGGCCAACAAAACACGATTTCGCAAGAATCGCAAGACAGCGCTTTTCGTCAAGCCAGCTTGCTTTCTCAAAAAATAGATTTCGCGTATAACGGAAATCCGAATTTTGCACCGCAAGAAAACGCGTTTGCTTATCCCCAACAACCCCGTTATCCCGAAAACGTAGCGTACGCGCAACCGATGCCTACGATAAATCCTTACGGAGCGCAAATGCAACAGCCGTTGCAAACGGAAAACGGATACGCAAATGCTTACGCGCAACAGCCTTTCAACGTTGCGCCCACGCAACAACCGACGGCTTTCGAACCGGACGACCCTATGCCCGAGCCGGAAGAAGAAAAAACGGGGAAAGAAAAAAAAGAAAAGAGACGCCGTCCCCGTTTCGTGGATTATTTTATGAAGAAAAATTCGGATAATAAATAATAGATAACAAGAAAATAAATCGTTTAACGCTCTTATGCGAATTAGCATAGGAGCGTTTTTAATGCAATTACAGTCATATTACGCACGGCTTGTAACGTATAATAGAATTATGCTGTTAAAAGACTACAAAGACGTTCGGAAAATTTACTTTATCGGTATTGGCGGGATTAGTATGAGCGCGCTTGCGAAACTACTTTCCATTTACGGCTACGACGTGGCGGGGAGCGACGCGGTGAAAGGGGAAGAACTTACGAAACTTGCTTTTTACGGCGTGAAATCGTTCGTAGGGGAAGACCATACGCGCCTTGCGTTAAAAGAGGCGGATTTAGTGGTATATACGGACGCAATTCCCAAAGGAAATTCGGAATATCAAACTGCCTTGTTTTTGCGTAAAAAAATCCTTTCCCGTATGGAACTTTTGGCGGAGATTTGTAAAAGTTTTTCAAACGTGATTACGGTGGCGGGAAGCCACGGAAAAACGACTTGTACTTCTATGTGCGCGCATATCTTAAAGGAAACGCGCGTGCCGTTTTCCGCGCATATAGGCGGGGAAGATTGCACGTTTGGCAACTTTTATACAAGCGGTTTGGATTATTTTTTAACGGAGGCTTGCGAATATAAAAAGAATATTTTAAAATTAAAACCGACGACGGCGTTACTGCTCAATATTGACAACGACCATATGGAATGTTATCAAGACGAAAACGATTTAACCGATTGTTTTAAACAGTATTGTCAATCGGCGAAAACCGCGTTCGTATGCGCCGACGATAAACGGTGTAAAAATCTCGGCGACTTCGTGAATTTCGGCATAGACAACGTACTTGCCGATTATCGCGCCGTCGATTTACGTTCGTATGGCGAACGGTACGCCTTTACGGTGGAAGAATACGGAAAAAAACTTTGCCAAATAAAATTAAAGGCGATTGGACGGCATAACGTATATAATGCGTTGGGGGCGTTTGCGCTGATGCGTTCTTTCGGCTTTCACGAACGAGAAATTAAATGCGGTTTGGAAAATTTTCAAGCGGTAAAACGCCGTTTTGAAGACATAGGCGTATATCGCGGAGCAAGCTTTGTGTGCGATTACGCGCACCACCCACGCGAAATTGTGGCGACGGTACGAACGGCAAAATGGACTTGTAAAGGCAAATTATACGTCGTATTTCAACCGCACACCTATTCGCGCACCAAACTTTTAATGAAAGAATTTACGGAAACTTTAAAAAGTTTGGATAATTTATTGATATATAAAACGTTCCCCGCGCGTGAAAAATACGACGAAGAAGGGAGCGCAAAACGTTTAGCGGAAAACGTTGGAAGTTTATACGCCGACGACGTTTGCGCGTTAAAAACGTGGCTTAAAAGTACCGTAAAAGACAAGGACACCGTTTTGTTTTTAGGTGCGGGGGATATTTATTACGTGGCGCAAT
Source organism: Candidatus Scatosoma sp. (assembly GCA_045577595.1). Taxonomy (GTDB): domain Bacteria; phylum Bacillota; class Clostridia; order Christensenellales; family Borkfalkiaceae; genus Scatosoma. The sequence goes on along the minus strand of JAZNIR010000149.1, from coordinate 3,327 downwards.
ATTTGTTAAAAGATATTTAATAATTGCCACGAAACGGTTTAAAAAAATAAAATGGACGAGAAATGAAAAAATCTCGTCTTTTTTCTCGTTTTTTTTGCCCCAAACTATTGATAAATATAAAAAAAAATGTTATAATAAAAGAGTATAAATTGGAGGTTGTTTCCGTGAGAAATAAGGAAGAAAAAAAAGAGAAAAACAAAGCGGATAAATCGCAGTCGGAGCTTGTAACCAAAGAAAGTTTAAGTGCCGTTTGCGCTTTATTTTGCATATTGGCGCTTTTAATATTATTTACGAGAACGCTTATATTCGGGGAAATCGGCTTTGCCGTACATTCTTTCTTTTTAGGCGTATTTGGATATTTGGCGTATCCGTTGTTGCTGATTGCGTTATACGCGTCGGTAACTTCTCTTTTCGGCTTAAAATTGATAAAGAGCAAAAAACTTGCCTTTTTTATCGCGGGAACTTTGTTGTTTATCGCTTTAATCATACATACGGCGCTTACGTATTCTTGGAACATTGACGGATATTTATCCCGTTGTTTTTATGCAGGTGAAGCGCTTTCTTCGACAACGGTAACCGGTTGGCTTGGCGGATTGCTCGTAGCGGGCGTTTCGGCAATTACTTCCAAAGTCGGCGCGCTCGTTATCTTTTCCGCTTTTGCGCTCGTGTGCGGGTATTGCGCTTTCGTGCTTTTGAAAAAAGCGTACGTTACACAAATTACGGTGGAAGTGCAAAAAGGAACGGGAAACGACGTACAATCAACCGAATATCCGCAAAATAAAGCGGTGGAAATTCCGCTTGCCAAAGCGAACGATTTAAATACGCAACAGCCCGCGACGTATGCGGAAACGGCGACGCCGTTCGTACAACAAACGGTGCAACCGCAAGCAAGCGTACGGCAAAATAACTATGCGGAAACGGTGTATCAGCAACAACCTGCTTTTCAACTTTCCGACGAAACGGCAAACGCGGAAACGGCGAAACAAACGGAAACGAGGACAAGCTCCGCTTTTTCTCCGTTCGGTATGGCGGAAACGATGCGCGAGCCAAAAGGCGAAGATTTTTCTTATCAAGACAGTCGCGCATTTTTATTCGGTTCGACGCCTGCGGAAAACTATCAAAGAAATTTGATTTTCGACCCGAACGCGCGCGTTAACCAACGCCCGCCCGTCAATCCTAAAAACAATCCCACGATTCACAGCGGTTACGCGCCGTCGTACGTAGACGCGTATGAAAATTCAATAAACGACGAACAACCGGTTGCGCCCGCTAAAATATTTACGGATAACGCGCAAGAATATTCAGCGTTATCGCAAAGGGAAGTTGCGCCCGTACAGCCGATAAACAATCCGCCTTTTACCACGCAAGAAACGGCGCCTATTTTTAGCGTAGAAGAATCGTTCGAACGCGTAGAGCAGGTGGCTGAACAACGAGAAGACGTTTTCGGTTCGTCGCGTGAAGAAGAGGGTACGCAATTGGAAAACGAAAGAGAAACGGACTACCGTCGCCACGATTATATGGATTTATTTTCTCCGAAAAATCCCAACGTGTTCGGCAACGACGAAAGCAGTCGCGAATTTGCGGAAGAAACGTTCTCGCGCGGACGGGATACGGACAGTTTTGACGCGGAATTGGAAAGAGAAATTTCTTTGGATAGACGGGATAGCGTTGAAGATTTTAGAGAAAGCGAAACGACGAGAGAAGAAAGACGGGGCATTAACGTTTTTGATGAAGACGAGAACGATTATTCGTCCCGCAACGATTTCGACAGAACCGAAAAGGACGTCGACGTCGTGGAAAATCAAGAAAAAACACCGTCGTTTGGATTTGGACGTAGTATTGTTAGGGAAACGCCAAAAGAAACGCCCGTTACGCAACCTACGCCCCCGCCCCCTCCGCCCAAACCCCGCATTCGTCGGCCTTACGTGCGCGTGCCGTTGGACGATTGGGATTGTAGAGAAGTAGAACCGAACGCAAATCCCGAAGAAGTGGAACAAACGAAAGCGGACATTATCGCTACGTTGGAACAGTATAAAGTGGAAGGGGCGACGATTGCGTCCGTTACGTTCGGGCCGACGGTAACCCGTTATAACGTGGCGTTGCCGAGAAACGTTTCGCCGAAAAAAGTTACGGCGTTGGAAGACGAAATCGCTATGAATTTACATTCTAGCGGGGTAAGCGTGTACACCAATTTCGAAGACGGCGTAGTAAGCATTGAAGCGCCGAATAAGGAAAGACAATTCGTACAGCTTGGCAGTATGCTTTCGGGCAACAGTTTCGTAAATGCAAAACCAGGCGCGTTAATGTTTGCAATGGGTAAAGACGTTGCAAACCGAAAGGTTTACGGCGATATATGCAAAATGACGCATTTACTCGTTGCAGGCGCGTCCAATTCGGGTAAAAGCGTATTTCTCGGCGCGTTGATTTTAAGCTTGATTTATAAATATTCGCCCGACGAATTGCGGTTAATTTTAATCGACCCGAAAAAGACGGAATTCGTGCTTTACAATAACTTACCGCACCTTATGATTAACGAAATCATTACGGACGTAAATAAAACGGTGCAAAGCTTAAATTGGGCGATTGGCGAAATGAATCGCCGTTACGGTTTGTTCGAACAAATGAGCCGTTCGGGAAAATACGTAGTCAATCTCGACCAATATAACGAACAACTTGATAAAAACGAGCGGTTGCCGAAAATTGTGATTATTATCGACGAGCTTGCCGATTTAATGCTTGCTGCGAAAAAGGACATTGAAGACCGTATTCAAAACCTTACGCAAAAAGCGCGCGCGGCGGGTATTCACTTAATCGTGGCTACACAACGACCTTCTGCGGACGTAATTACGGGCGTTATTAAGAGCAATCTTTCCACGCGTATTGCGTTTGCCGTGCCGACGGACGTCGATTCGCGGGTTATTCTCGACCAAAGCGGGGCGCAAAAATTATTGGGTATGGGCGATTTCTTATATACGATGCCTGGTATCAATTCTCCCGTTCGCGTGCAAAGCGCGTTTAGTAAGTCGGACGAAGCGCAACGGGTGGTAGAATTTATCAAACGCAACAACGAAGCGTATTACGACGAAGAAGCGTCCGCGTTTATTAACAACAGTCGCAATAACGAGGGCGGTGGCAGTGAAAGCGGTGGCGAAGTGGAAGGCGTATATATCGACGCTTTACGTTACGTGATTATTAGCGGTAGCGCGTCTATTTCTATGATTCAACGCAAATGTTCGGTTGGATATAATAAAGCGGGGAAAATCGTCGAATGGATGGAAGAAATGGGTTACATTTCAAGTTTTGACGGCGCAAAAGCGCGTAAAGTAC
>JAZNIR010000148.1:0-1809 GCA_045577595.1 Candidatus Scatosoma sp. | reverse complement strand
ACCTCTCTGTATTTCCTTTGATTAGTGTATGCAATTTTTTACATACTCACTCACACGCATATATTATAGCAAATCTTTTTTAAAAAACAAACCTTTTTAACCTTATTTTTCAAATTTTTCCAAATAACTTTTTAAATAAGCTTGATTTCTTCTTCCGACAAGAAAGACGCCAATTCCGCCATCAACGCGCGGTTGGGCGTAACCTTTTGTGAGCACAGCATTTTTTTACCGTTTTTCACGAAATATACGGGCGTTTCCCCCTCGTAATAGGTGAGCGTTTCCATCAGTTCTTCCACGTCTTCGTCCACGAGCGAGCTTACGTTTAACCACAGCTTTTTATCCGCATCGCTCTTTTCCTTTTTCGTCGCCTGTTGTTCGGTGTTTTGCGCCTTGCCGTTGGATTTCGATTGCGCGTCTTCTTCGGTAAATTCGGAAATCTTATCCACGATAATTACGGGCGCTTTTTCCGCGTCGATACTTATTTTACCCGTAAGCGTAACCACCTTATCCGCCAAAAGGAAATCGCGCATTCTTTCGTAAACTTTGGGGAAACATACGCATTCAATCGAGCCGTATAAATCTTCCACCGTTACGAACGCCATAAACGAGCCGTTTCGCGTTTTCAGCTTTTTAAACGCGCCTATCATACCGCCCATAGAAACAGCCATTCCGTCGGAAATATCGTTATAGGTTTTCACACCCGTTTCTTCGTCTTCCGTATATGCGTTAAGCATAGAACAATTAAACGTTTTATCTTTAAAATACGGCAAGAATTTTTCAAACGGGTGTCCGCTGACGTACACGCCGAGCACCGATTTTTCTTTGGACAGCCTTTCCATCGTATCGTATTCGGGAATATTCGGAAAAGCCACTTCCAACGCTTGTTCTTCCAAAATACTGCCAAACAGCGAAAGCTGATTGCCCGCCTTTTGCTTGTCCATCGCGTTGACGCGATTGAACACGTCTTCGTACACCGCCGCCACTTGCGAACGCTTATATCCAAACGAATCGAACGCGCCCGCGTAAATCAAGCTTTCCACGATACGTTTGTTGATATATTTGGCACAGCGCACGGCAAAATCGGCAAAATCTTTAAACAAACCGTTTTCGTTGCGTTCTTTAATAACCGCCGCAATCGCGTCTTGCCCTACCCCGCGCAACGCGCCGAGCCCGATACGAATGCCGTTGCCTTCCACCCAGAAAATCTCTTTCGAACGGTTGATGTCGGGGGGTAAAACGGCGATATTTTTTTCCTTCATATACATAATATATTTGGAAATTTCGTCGATTTTATCAATACGGTCGTCTAAAATACCCGCTAAAAATTCTTTGGGATAAACCGCTTTTAAATCCGCCGTACGGTCCGCCACCACCGCGTACGCCGCCGCGTGCGATTTGTTAAACGCGTAGGACGCGAAACTTTCCATATCCGCGAAAATTTTCGCCGCTACTTCGGCGGGTATGCCAAGCGACGCGCACCCCGTAATCCCTTCGTCGGGCGCGCCGTAGATAAATTTATCTTTTTGTTCCATCAGCTCTTTTTTCTTTTTCTTCGCCATTGCGCGCCGTACAAGGTCGGCTTGTCCAAGCGAATACCCAGCAAGCTGTTGGAATATTTGCATAACTTGTTCTTGATAGATAATAACACCGTACGAATTTTTCAAAATCGGTTCGAGATAAGGCGTATCGTACACGATTTTTTCGGGGTGATGTTTGTTTTCGATATATTGCGGAATAAAGTCCATAGGGCCTGGACGATACAAGGAAATGCCCGCGATTAAATCTTCCAAACAGTTCGGTTGCAAGTCT
>JAZNIR010000147.1:0-13566 GCA_045577595.1 Candidatus Scatosoma sp. | reverse complement strand
ATTCAACAAAACGGTGGCTTTATTCAAGGTATCCGTCCCGGTAAGGCAACGGAAAACTATTTGAAAAAGATTTCCAACCGTATTACGCTTTTCGGCGCGATTTACCTTTCGTTGGTTGCGTTTATTCCTTCGATTGTGTTTGCTTGGGCGTCGCTCGATTTGGTAAACGTATTCTCGACGACGGGAATCTTGATTATCGTATCGGTTGCGATGGAATTCCAAAAACAATTAGAAGCGCAACTTATGATGAAGAATTACAAAGGATTTTTGAAGTAAAAAAAGGGCGGGCGCTCCGCAAAATAAGCGGGGCGCTACCTTAACGGTTAAAATCCGCACGTTTGCGTGTAGACGCACGTGTAGCAAGAGAGGTAGATATGAATATTATTTTGCTCGGTGCGCCGGGTGCAGGGAAAGGCACGCAGGCAACCCGTATCTCCGACGCGTATGCGCTTCCGCATATTTCAACGGGAGATATTTTTAGAGAAAATATTAAAAACCAAACGCCTATCGGTATGCTTGCCAAGTCGTTTATCGACAAAGGGCAGCTCGTTCCCGACGAAGTAACGTGCAAAATCGTGGAAGAGCGGATTCAAAGAGCGGACTGTGTAAACGGATATATGCTCGATGGATTTCCCCGCACGATTGCGCAAGCCGAAGCGTTGGACAAAATTACAAACATTGATTTGGTTATCAATATCGACGTGGACTTTTCCTTACTGATGGACAGACTTTGCGGTAGACGCGTTTGTAAAGATTGCGGAGAAAGTTACCACGTATCCCGTTTAAACGGCGCGGTAAAATGTGCCCGTTGCGGTGGGGAATTGTACCAAAGAAAAGACGATAATCCTGAAACGGTGCAAAGCCGTTTGGACGTATATAACGCGCAAACAGCACCGCTGATTGCTTATTATACGGAAAAGGGTTTGCTGTTTAACGTCGTAGGCAATACGACGCCCGAAGACGTGTACGCAAAGATTTCGGAAAAACTTAACGGTATTCTTAAATAATTATGATTTACGTAAAAAGCGAAAAAGAGATAGATTTGATGCGTGAGCCTTGCAAAATCGTACGCGATACGCTTGCCTACGTAGAGTCCAAAATTTGCGCCGGTATGAGCACGAAAGAAGTGGACGAACTCGTAGAGCGGTATATCCGTAGCGCAGGCGCGTATCCGTCTTGTCTTGGTTACGAAGGGTTTCCCGCGTCCGCTTGTATATCCATAAACGATATGGTGGTGCACGGTATTCCCGATTCGCAAACGATTATTAAAGAAGGGGATATCGTCAGCGTAGATTTATGCGCGTACAAAAACGGCTATCACGGGGACGCTTGCCGTACGTTTAAAATCGGCAAAGTTTCGCCGGAAATCGAACGTCTCGTTAAGGTAACCGAAGAATGCTTTTTTAAGGGCATTGAAAACGTAAAAGCGGGCACGCCCCTTTACGACATCGGTTATCAAGTACAAAAACACGCGGAATCGTTCGGGTACGGCGTGATTCGTTCGTATACGGGGCACGGGATAGGCAAAGAGATGCACGAAGACCCGTCCGTTCCCAATTTCGGCAGAAAAGGAACGGGAATGCGGTTGCGGGCAGGTATGACGATTTGCGTAGAACCAATGATTGCGCTTGGTAATTGGCGAGTGAAATTACACAAGGACGGTTGGGGCGCGTCGACAATCGACGGAAAACCCGCCGCGCATTACGAAAATACGTTGGTGGTACGCGAAGACGGTGTTGAGATTTTAACGCTGTAAGCAATAAAACGTTTGAATTTTGAATAAAAATATAAAAAATTTCGGAGGAAACATCTGTGTCCAAAGACGACGTAATCGAAGCGGAAGGGAAAGTAATCGAAGCGTTGCCCAACGCAACGTTTAAAGTGCAACTTTCCAACGGTCATATTATAACGGCGTATATTTCCGGTAAGCTGAGAATGAACTATATTAGAATCATTGAAGGCGATACGGTGAAGTTAGAAATGAGCCCGTACGATTTAACCAAAGGTAGAATCACGTGGCGTAGCAAGTCGTAAAAAACGACGAATAAGAAGTTTAATCAACAAGGAGAAAATTATAATGAAAGTTAGACCTTCTGTAAAACCTATGTGCGACAAGTGCAAAGTTATCAAAAGAAACGGTAGAGTAATGGTTATTTGCTCGAAGAGCAAAAATCATAAACAAAGACAAGGTTAATTCGTAAATAGCAATTCAATTTTTTTGAAAAAAAGTTTTCCAATTTGCTTGACAGGGCTTGTACGGCTGTGATATAATAATATTATGCCGTAATTTGGGATATGTTGCAAATATTGGCAATTTTTCAAAAAAAAGCAAAGAAAAACAAACTGATTTTCCGTAAAAATACGGGGATTCAGTTTTGTTGCGTGTAAACGCGTGCGCGTATATACGTAACGCAATTTACGGATAAAACTGTAAAAACAATACGGCGCGGTTTGCGGGGCATTTTCCACTGCATAACGCAAAGATGCGTTCGTTTACGATAAATCAAAAAAAACAAAGATTAAAAAACGGAGGAATAAAATCAATGGCACGTATTGCCGGTGTAGATTTACCCAGAGAAAAAAGAGTGGAAATCGGGCTTACCTATATTTACGGTATTGGGCTTACGACTTCCAAGAAAATTCTTTCGGATACGGGCATCAATCCTGATACGAGAGTGAAAGACCTCGACGAGAAAGACGTTTCCAAACTGAGAGAATATATCGACCACAATTTAAGAGTAGAAGGCGAACTTCGCAGCGAAGTTTCCCTTAACATCAAGCGCCTTATGGAAATCGGATGTTACAGAGGCATCCGTCACAGAAAGGGCTTGCCCGTACGCGGACAAAGCACGAAGAGAAACGCTCGTACGCGTAAAGGACCTGCACGCGCGATTGCAGGCAAGAAGAAGTAATTCGAGGAGGCGATAAAAAATGGCAGAAATGAAGAAAAAAGTCGCTTCTCGTAAGCGCAAAGAACTTAAAAAGGTAGACAAAGGACAAGTTCATATCCAATCTACTTTCAACAATACCATCGTAACCGTAACCGATATGAACGGTAACGCAATTTCCCAATCGAGCGCAGGTGCACTCGGTTATAAAGGTAGCCGTAAAGGCACGCCGTTTGCAGCGCAAATGGCAGCGGAAACTGCGGCAAAGGTTGCGAAAGAACACGGACTTCGTAGCGTCGAAGTATTCGTAAAAGGACCTGGGGCAGGCAGAGAATCCGCGATTCGCGCGCTTTCTACTTGCGAACTTGAAATTACGTTGATTTCCGACGTTTCCCCGATTCCCCACAACGGATGCAGACCCCCGAAACGTCGTAGAGTTTAATCAGGAGGCATAAGAATAGAAATGGCAAGATACAGAGAAGCAAAATGTAAGCTTTGCAGAAGAGAAGGCGCAAAGTTGTTCCTTAAAGGGGACAAGTGCTATATGGAAAAATGCCCGTTTAACAGTCGTCCGGTAGCTCCCGGTCAACACGGCGCGGCAAGAAAGAAAGTTTCCGAATACGGAATGCAACTTCGTGAAAAACAAAAGACGAAGAGAATTTACGGGGTACAAGAAGGTCAATTCCGCAAGTACTACGAAATGGCAGACCGTATGAAAGGGGTTACGGGTGAAAATATGCTTTCCCTTTTGGAAAGACGTTTGGACAACGTAGCGTTTAGAATGGGGATTGCTCCGTCGAGAACGCTTGCTCGTCAAATCGTAAGCCACGCGCACCTTTCCGTAAACGGTAAGACGGTTACGATTGCATCCTACCTTGTAAAGGCAGGCGACGTAATCGCAGTAAAAGAAAACAGAAAGGGAAATAAATATTTCACGGCGCTTAAAGAAACGAAAGAAACGAACGCCCTTGCAAAATGGGTTGAGTTTGATAGAGAAAAACTTGAAGGAAAAGTATTGGCGCTTCCCACGAGAGAAGATATCGACAACCAAATCGCAGAACATATGATTGTCGAATTGTACTCCAAATAATTAAGACATATAAGGAGGTAACATATGATCGAAATGGATATGCCCAAACTCGAAGTGCTTGAAAACGACGAATTTTATGCAAAGGTCGTTTGCGAGCCTTTAGAGAAAGGTTTCGGTCTTACTATTGGAAACTGTCTTAGACGCATTTTGCTCGGCGCGTTGCCGGGTGCGGCTGTGGAAGGAATTAAATTCCTTGACGGTAGCGTAAAGCACGAATTTTCCGCCGTTGCCGGCGTGAAAGAAGACGTTACGGAAATTATCCTTAACCTTAAAACGCTTGCGATTAAGACGAAAGTTGTCGACAAAGACTACGAAAAAGTTTTGCACATCACCAAAGAAGGTCCTGCCGTATTAACCGGTAAAGACTTGAACGTTGACGCGGAAATCGAAGTTGTTAACGCGGACCAATATATTTGCACAATCGACGAAGGCGCGAAGTTAGACGTCGAAATCACGGTTGGCAGAGGTAGAGGTTATAAACCCGCGAAAGAAAACAAGAAACCCGTCGTTGACTATATTGCGGTGGATTCCATCTATACGCCCGTGCAAAGAGTAAACCATACGGTTGAACCTACCCGCGTAGGCCAAGCGGTGGATTATGATAAATTGACGTTGGAAGTATGGACGGACGGTACGTTTTCGGGCAAGGAAATTATTTCTTTGGCGGCGAAGATTATGCAAGACCATATCAATCTTTTCGTAAATTTGAGCGAAACGATTAAAGGTATGGATATTCTCGTTAAGACGGAAGACGACAAACAACAACAAATTCTGAAAATGGTGATTGAAGAAATGGACCTTTCCGTCCGTTCTTACAACTGTTTGAAGAGAGCGAACATTCACACGGTCGAAGACCTTACGAAGAAGACGGAAGACGATATGTTAAAGGTGAGAAATCTTGGCAGAAAATCGCTTGACGAAGTCATCAATAAGTTGGCATCTTACGGCCTTGCATTAAGAGAACAGGAGGATTAAAATTATGCCCGGAAAATTGGGAAGAACGTCCAAAGAAAGAAATGCGCTTTTAAGAGGGCTTGCGTCGCAACTTCTTTGGTACGGTAAAATCGAAACGACCGCAGCAAAGGCGAAAGAGCTTCGTCCTTACGTGGAAAAGCTTATCACCAAAGCGGTGAATACGTACGACGATAATATCGAATTCGAAGTAACGAAAAAAGACAGCAAAGGCAAAGAAATCACCGTTACGAACGTAAAAGACGGCGTAAAGAAATTGGCGGCTCGTCGCGCGATTATGGCGAAGACGTACGACTTGCAAGAAATCAAAGCTTTCTCGGAAAAGAAGAGCGATTTCAAAGCAAGAACGGCTGATATTCAACACCCGTTGATGGACAAACTCTTCAACGAGATTGCACCCAAATATGCGGCTCGTAAAGAAGAACTTGGTCAAGGTGGCGGTTACACGAGAATTTACCTTCTCGGCAAACGTCTTGGCGACGGTGCGGAAACGGCTATTATCGAATTGGTGTAATAGACAGCGTTTCAAAAAAGTAAATCAAAACAGCTTACGACAAACGTCGTAAGCTGTTTTTTCTATCGTTGTAGGCTTTCTTTTCTATGTAGAAAGGGGGAGAAAGCGTTTCACGGCAATCGTTTCATCTTTGTCTTATTTGCGCATACAAACATACTTACACTTGTACATACGGGCATATATACGATAAAGAAAAAAGCAAGAAGTAAGTTCTTGCTTTTATGGTTAAAGTTTTATTTCACGATACGGATACAACCGACGGCAAGGGTGTTAGGGCCGGTGTGGCACGCTACGCTTAACGACATTTCGTCCGTCCAAAGGAAAGGCATATTGGGGAAGAGTTTTTTCATTTCTTCTTCAAAAAGTGCCGCTTCGGACGCGTTGTCCGCGTGGATTACGCAAAGTGCCATTTCACCGTTGTCTACGTATGATTTAAACTTCGTCGTTAAATCTTTGATTATCGCGTTTTTCATCGCTTCTTTCGCTTTGGCAAGCGTGCGCGGGAGCGCGAATTTGACGAGTTTTTCACCGCCAACGTAAAGCACGGGGCGAAGTTTTAAAATACCGCCGATTGCCGCCGCTGCGGGGGAAATTCTACCGCCTTTTTTCAAATATTTCATATTTTCCAAAGAGAAATATATGGAATAATCGCAGTCCATTTTTTCCAAGATTTCCTTAATCTCTTCGGACGTTTTTCCCGCGTCGCGCAATTTTACGGCGTCGTACACGCTCGATTTTAAAGATACGGAAATTTTATGATTATCCACCACGAACACTTTGCCGTTAAAATCTTTGGCTAAAGATTGCGCCGTAGAACAAGACGCGCTTAAATGCGAAGACGTGGGAATATGCACGATTTCGTCGTAATCTTTTAAAATATTTTCCCAAAATTCGGATAAATCGCCAACGCTCGGTTGGGAAGTGGAGACGTTGGAATTGGATTTTAACTTTTGATAAAATTCTTCGCGGGATAAATCCACGCTTTCTAATTGGCAAATGTCGTCGATTATAAAGGGCATCGGTAAAACGAACACCCCGTCAAGTTCTTTTTGCGTGGGCAGCATACCACTGTTGGTATCTGTCGTAACAGCTATTTTTTTATTCATAATTACGTTGCCTCCTACGGGAATAACCAGCTTATTATTCAGTATGCCCGCACAGCTCCTTTTATTATTCTAAAAGGATATATATATGATAGCAAAATTTTTGTAAATTGTCAAGGGAACTTAATAAAAATTGAGAAAATTTCACAAATAAGGGACGTTTGTAAGCAAGGAATAAAAAAACCACGCGTTTTTTCTTGCGTGGTTAAAAGAGTTTTATGCTTTATTTTATTTGACAAACCGAGCGCAAGCCACTGCAAGCGAACCCGGCCCGATATGGCAAGCGACGCTTAAAGAAAGCGGGTCGCAATAGGTTACAGGGATATGAGGGAAAAGCGTTTGAATTTCTTCTTTAAAGGCTTTGGCTTCGTCGGGAACGTTGGAATGCGCGATATATAACGCGATTTCGCCGTTTTCGACGTATTGGGAAAATACCGTTTCCAAATCCTTTTTAATTGCTTGTTTTAACGTTTCTTTCGCCTTTGCATTGCCCCGAATTAAAGCGTATTTATCCAATTTTGCACCGTGTATTTGCAAGACGGGTTTGATTTTTAAAATCGTACCAATCATTGCGGCGGCGGGGGTTACGCGTCCGCCTTTTTTTAAATATTTCATCGTATCGACGGCGATATAAATCGAAGACAAACTTGCCGTTTCTTCCAAGTATTCCTTGATTTCTTCCGCCGATTTTCCAGCGTCGCGCAATTTTACGGCGTCGTAAACGCTTTGCTTTAGCGTTACGGAAATACGGCGGTTGTCGACGACGTGAACTTTGCCGTTAAACTCTTTGGCAAGCGATTGCGCTGACGCGCAAGCTTGGCTTAATCCCGACGACATAGGCACGTGTACCAATTCGTCGTATTCTTTTAAAACGTCCGTCCAAAATTCGGTTAATTCGCCGACGCTGGGCTGGGAAGTGGAAACTTCCGCGTTGCCCGTAAGTAATTGGTAAAATTCCGCTTGCGTTAAATTCACGTTTTCAAAATAGCATTCTCCGTTGATTAAAAAGGGCATAGAAAGCACGAATACGCCTTTTTCTTTAAGTTCTTCGGGCAAAACGCCACTGTTACTATCCGTTGTGATTGCTATTTTTTTCATAAACTCGTTGATTTATCCTTACGTATATTGTATAAAATTTATCTTGTTTTTATGATAGCAAATTTTGCAAAGTTTGTCAACAAACTTATATGCGTTTTTATAAAAAAGTAATGGGGAAATATGACAAAAGGTTAATTAACGAAACAATTCTTTTTTTGTATAACTGTCCGTTTCTTTGCGTTTCTCGGCGCAAGCTTGTTTACAAAATTGAAAAAATATGATATAATATTGAAAAACATTCGGAGTACATTTATGAAATTTGCAATTTACGGTACGTGGGACGAAGAACGCGCGAAATTGGAAGAAGTAAGCCGCCAATACGGCTTTGAATATTGGGCGACGGCGCAACCGCTTTCTTTGGAAAACGTATCTTCCTGCAAGGGATTTGACGGGGTGTCCAGTCTTGGTAAAATCTCTGTGGACGAGACGCTTTTAAGGGCGTTAAAAGACGCTGGAATACGTTATTTTTCTACGCGTACCATTGGTTATAACCATATTGATTTGCAAGCGGCGAAAAAGCTCGGGATAAAGGTATGCAATTCCAGCTATCCGCCCGATTCCGTTGCGGAATTTTCCGTGATGCTGATGTTGCTTTTGTTGCGTAAGTACAAACAAACGCTTTGGCGCCAACAGGTAAACGATTATTCACTTATCAATTTGCGCGGAAATACGCTTAAAGGATTGACGGTGGGCGTAATGGGTGGCGGTAGAATCGGCGGACGGGTAATTGAACTGTTGCACGCGTTTAAGTGCCGTATTTTGTGTTGTTCGGAAGAAAAACGGGCGGACGTTGCGAAGCTTGCCACCTACGTTGACGCGGATACGTTGTATAAAGAAAGCGATATTATCACCTATCACGTGCCTTGTTTGCCGTCTACGCTCCATATGCTCAATAAAGAAACGTTGGCGAAGATGAAAGACGGCGTAGTGATTATCAATACTGCGCGCGGGGAACTTTTCGACCGCGCTACGCTAATCGACGGTATTGAAAGCAAAAAAATAGGCGGGCTAGCAATGGACGTATTCGAGGGGGAAGACGGGATTTACCACGAAAACCGCTTGACGGACATTTTAAGCAATCGCGATATGGCGTATTTGCGCCAATTCCCGAACGTGATTTTAACCCCGCATATGGCGTTTTACACGCAACTTAGTATGGATTCTATGGTGGAAATCAGTATGGAAAACTTGCTTGATTTTAACCGCACGGGGACGGCTAAAAACGAGATTATTATTTAAATTTAACCGCAAAGTAAAGGTGGATTATGAAATCGTTAAAGGAATTGTACCGAATAGGCAAAGGACCGTCGTCGTCGCATACGATTGCGCCCGAACGCGCTTGTAAAATTTTTCGCGCGGAAAATCCCGACTCCGATTCTTTTGAAGTAGTGTTGTACGGCTCGCTTGCCAAAACGGGCAAGGGGCACGGAACGGAAAAAGTAATTGAAAGCGTTTTGGAAAAAGTAAAGATTATTTACGACGAAAAAGGATTCGCTCCGCACCCCAACACGATGGATTTGTTTGCGATAAAAGCAGGGGAACGGGTTGCCCGTATGCGCGTGTACAGCGTGGGGGGTGGCGCTATTCGCATTGAAGGGCGCGGGGATAGCGAAGGCGCGGAAGTGTATCCGTTAAACACGATGACGGAGATTCGGGCGTATTGCGAATCTCGCCGTATGCGCCTTTGTGATTACGTATTTGAATGCGAAGGCGTGGCGTTGAAAGGATACCTTGCCGAAGTTTGGAAAACGATGAAAGATGCGATTGCGCGCGGTGTAGCGCAGTCGGGCACGTTGCCTGGTGGATTGGACGTGGAGCGTCGGGCGCAGGTTTTGTACGAAGGTTTTCACCCCGACGAACGTAGCGAAACGCGGGAAAACCGTTTGGTTTGCGCGTACGCTTTCGCCGTCAGTGAAGAAAACGCGGCTGGCGGTACGATTGTAACCGCGCCAACGTGCGGGGCTTGCGGAGTTTTGCCCGCTGTTTTGAAATATACGCAAGAGCGTAGGGGATATACCGACGAAGAAATCGTCAATGCGTTGGCGACGGCGGGATTGATTGGCAACTTGATTAAAACGAACGCGTCGATTTCGGGCGCGGAATGCGGTTGTCAAGCGGAAATTGGCAGTGCGTGCTGTATGGCTACGGCGGCGCTGGGGGAATTACAAGGCTTAAAACTTGGGCAAATCGAGTACGCGGCGGAAGTGGCGATGGAACACCATTTGGGTTTGACGTGCGACCCGATTTGCGGGTTAGTGCAAATTCCTTGTATCGAACAGAACGCGGTGGCGGCGATGCGCGCTATTAACGCGGTGTCGTTGGCGTACTTTTTAACGAACAGCCGAAAAATATCTTTCGACTTGGTGGTACGGACGATGTACGAAACGGGCAGAGATTTAAAAGGGGGGTATCGCGAAACGGCGGAAGGCGGTTTGGCTAAACATTACGAAAGATAAAAATGAGCGGGGTATGTAGGCGTTGAAAGGAAAAAATACGCGAAATATCCCGCATCGTTTTTGCTAAAAAAAGAGCGTTTTTCACTCTTGAAAAAATTTTTTAAAATTTGCGTAAAATCAATAAAAAAATGCTTGACAAAAGTTTATAAATAGAGTATTATATACAAGCACTGTTTGAGAAAAAGCAGTATTTGGCCCAATAGCTCAGTTGGTTAGAGCGCCAGCCTGTCACGCTGGAGGTCGACGGTTCGAGCCCGTTTTGGGTCGCCAAATGCCTTGGTAGCTCAGTCGGTAGAGCAGCAGACTGAAAATCTGCCTGTCGGTGGTTCGATTCCGCCCCAAGGCACCACACCGAAAAAATACGCGTATGCGTATTTTTTGGGTGTTATACTTGGAGCGTCGCAAGGACACCGCGTTTTATCGGTGGTTTGCGCGAGGGATAAAAACTCGTGCCGGTGTAGCTCAATTGGCAGAGCAGCTGATTTGTAATCAGCAGGTTGTGGGTTCGAGTCCAATCACCGGCTCCAACAATTTCATAAACGGGCAGATTCCAGAGCGGCCAAATGGATCAGACTGTAAATCTGACGTCTTCGACTTCGGTGGTTCGAATCCACCTCTGCCCACCAAAACACGACTTTTATGCAAAAAATAACGCATAAAGTCGTGTTTTTCTTTGCGTTTTTGTATAAATATTCGCTTGATTTTGCGATAAACTTAACCTTTGGGTTGTAATTTGGGTTGTAAAATCGCTTTTTTATGGCAACGGGAATTGTACCTTGCGCATTTGCTCACACATAAACTCGTCGGGGAAATGCGTATAGACTTTTCCAACGAGCCGTTGTGGTGAATCGCCCATCCAAATATCGACGATATCGGGGCGAACGTACTGCTGACAGACCGTTGAAAAAGTGTGCCGTAAGTAGTATCCCGTTTTACCGCCAAGCAAATCCTTGATAAGTTCGTCTTGCGCGTACTTACTTTGTGTTTGGAACGTGAGCGGTTTATTCCAGTCAATCAATCCCTGTGCCTGCGTAGGTATGGGGATTTTCTTATATTCGATTTTTCCATTCTTGCGTTTGCGATTGCGCGCGATAAGGAAGTTTCTTTCTTTGCGCGCGTCGTTATCAACTTCACAAGGGCGAAGCCCAAAGAAGTAAAGCAAATACATTGCTTGGCGGATCTCGTCGTATTTAGGCTGTTTTATGCGTTCTAAAAAGGTGATAATCTCGTCTTTGGGTAAAGCGTCGCGCGTTTGCCGTTCGGCGCGCTTGAACTTGATTAAAGCGACGGGATTGTGTTGTATGATTCCGCTTGCCACCGCGTACTTGAAGATACCGTTGAAAAGGGTGCGGAGTTCTTCGTATTTACGCGGTTTAACGTCTTTCATAACCGCGTCGATATCAACCGTGCGAATTTGTGTTATCGGCTTTTGGCGAAGTTCTTCGGGCAAAGCCATAAAGTTTATCTTAAAGCGCAAATGTTCCTTATCAACCACCGTGCCTTTTTTATAGGCGTGCCATTCTTCAAAAATTTCTTCTAAAAGATTAAAACCTGACTTCATTTTTTTGACGAGATATTTGCCGATATTTTCGGGCTTCGTCTTTTCCAAGAACTTGCGTTTGGCTTCTTGCAAATTAACGGAAGACGCTTCTACGTTGTAGCCGTTCCGTCTATAACGAATTTGATAGTAAAAGCCTTTCTTGCCGCTTTGCCGTTTGGTTACGTGGGCTATGTAGCCGTTGAGTATAAAGTGTTTTTTAAAAGTTTTGTCCATTTTGGTAATTTCTCCTTTCGTAAACGTAATAATTTCCGAGCCGAGAGATTCCGTTTCACTGTTTTCTTCTTCGAGTTTGAGTTCACCCGCGTCGATAAGATTTTGAATGGTTTCTTCTGTGATAAAGCTGTTTGCTATTTTCAAAGCCGTCAAAATATCTTCATCGGCGGTGGGTGTGGTTGCCATTTCTTTGATATATCCTGCTATTTCTTTTAATAATTCTTGATTCATTGTCCTCCTTTATTGAAAAATTTTTGAAGAGTACACAAAGCCTTGGGCTTTGTATCCTACCATAAATTTTCGTAAATTGCAAATGTTTTTTCATGGTTTTTTTTATTTTGTCCATTGATAATTTTTATTTTTCGGTGGTTTGGGCGCGTGGGCGCGTTCGTTTGCCGTCCGTTTCGCTTCGGTGAGTTTGTCAGGCGCGTGTGTGTGGATAAAGTCGACGTATTCTTTGTATCGTTCAAGTTCAGGGATTTTCTTTTCAAGTTTACGAAGTTCACTAAAAAGAAAATCATTGTCTTTGTCCTTGATAGCCTTTTCCTTTTCAAGCTGTTTATAGCTTGCGATAAGCCCAACGATTTGTTTACGAAGTTCGGCTTTTGAAAACGGTTTTTTGCCGTCTATTGCGTCTTGGAATGCACGTAAGTATTCTTGCATCGGCTTGATTTCTTCTTTTAAGGTTTGTAATTCCTTTTCTTGGCGTTGCTTTTCCCATTCGTATTTGGTGGTATGCTTCTTATTACTACCGACTTCTCCGCGCTCTAATCCGTAGCGGATAGATACCTGTTCGTAAAAGTCGTCTTGCAGATTTCCAAACGATAACTGTCCACCGCGCTGTTCCCAAAAATCCGAACTGCATACTTTCGGGTGGGGGAGTTTTACTTCTTCATATATTGACCTTCCGTGGCTGTCTTTCGCTTGGATTGGCGAGCCTTTTTCATTACGTAAAACTTTCCCGTCGGGCGATTTGGCGTAAACTTTTTTCTTGCCCGTATCAACGAGCGGTATATAATATAATTGTAAATGCGGTGTCGTTTCGTCCAAATGCACGACGGCGGATAAAATATTTTCGTCCGTACCGTGATAACCGATTTGACTTAAAACAAACCCATAACTACGGTTGAAAAAGTCAATTACCTTTTGTGGTGGCGGTTGACCTTGTATATAACCGAGCTTTTCAAAGAACGATTTATCCGACGTGATAATCAAACCTTCAAAGGCGACGGATTTTTTCGTTTCTTTGAACGTGGCGTGAGTGGTTTCGACGATAGACTTCCATTGTTGAGATAATCCACCGTCCGATTTTTTGTAATAGTAGTTGAGTGGTGTTCGTGTGTCGTCGATATCTTCGTTACGGTGGTGTCGGCTTGTCCGTTCCGTTTCACCACCAATTTTTCCAAGCGAACCTTTGCTAAATTTTTCTACTCTAATAACTTGATAACTTATAATGTTTTCCTCCTAAAATTTGATTTCATCGCATACACGGGTGGGGTACTTGGATTTACTTATATCCATATCTCACTAAGATACAACGCGATGCTTTTGTATCCCGTTCGCCCTTGCAGGGGGCATTTTCTAACGTTTTACGTCCATTAGAACGACAAAATTACAATCATAGCTCATCACCTCCGTAAATGGTATTATATAGATTTTGATAGTTCAACG
>JAZNIR010000146.1:0-1610 GCA_045577595.1 Candidatus Scatosoma sp. | reverse complement strand
AAGTCCCATCCGTTAGCCATGTCTTCCTGTGAGCCAAGGAGTTGATTTATGACATTGTCTTCCTAAGACCGCTTGGCTCCCGACTTATCTGAAACAGGCGCAAGCAAGAAAGTAAGAACGAAAAATCAATTCGAAAAAAACGGGTACAGGAAGTCGGATCGTAGCCATGTCGTTCTGTGAGCCAAGGAGTTGATTTATGACATTGTCTTCCTAAGACCGCTTGGCTCCCGACTTAGATTTGAAGTGGCGTACCGTCTGCAAGGAAAGGCATATCCGCTTGCGACAACACGCGGGAAATAACGCCCTTATTACCGTGTCTACCAGCCATCTTGTCGCCCACTTGGATTTTACGTTTTTGCGCGATATACACTCTAACGAGTTTATTAACGCCCGGTTCGAGTTCGTCTTTATTTTCTCTCGTAAACACTTTTACGTCCACGACGACGCCACCTTCACCGTGCGGTACTTTCAAGGACGTATCGCGTACTTCTCTCGATTTTTCGCCGAAAATCGCGCGGAGCAATCTTTCTTCGGGCGTGAGTTCCGCTTCGCCTTTGGGCGAAACTTTACCAACGAGTATATCCCCGCTTTGGATTTCCGCACCGATACGGATAATACCGTCTTCGTCCAAATCTTTCAACGCGTCGTCGCCCACGTTGGGGATATCGCGCGTAATTTCTTCGGGACCGAGTTTGGTATCTCTCGCTTCCGTTTCGTATTCTTCGATATGAATAGACGTAAACACGTCGTCTTGCACGAGTTTTTCGGAAAGCAAGATAGCGTCTTCGTAGTTATAACCTTCCCATTCCATATAACCGATAAGAATGTTTTTACCAAGCGCAAGTTCGCCGTTGTTGGTGGAAGGACCGTCTGCGATAATTTCCCCTTTCGCTACTCTGTCGCCCGTCGAAACGATAGGACGTTGATTTAAGCAAGTACCCGCGTTCGAACGTTCGAACTTCTTTAAGGGATATTCCGCAATCGTGCCGTCGTCTTGACGGATTTTAATCATATTCGAAGCGCAACCTACTACGACGCCCGCTTCTTTCGCGGTTACGATAACGCCCGAATATTTTGCAATCGAGCTTTCAATACCCGTCGCTACGATAGCCGATTCCGTCTTCAAAAGGGGCACGGCTTGCCGTTGCATGTTCGGGCCCATCAAGGCACGGTTGGTATCGTCGTTTTCAAGGAAAGGAATCAACGCCGCCGCAACGGAAACGAGTTGCTTGGGCGAAACGTCCATATAGTCCATCTTTTCGCGGGGCATTTCGGTAATGTCGTTTTGATGACGGCAACCTACCCGTTCGTTGATGAAATGTCCTTCTTCGTCAAGCGGTTCGTTCGCTTGCGCTACGATATATTTATCTTCTTCGTCCGCCGTCAAGTAATCAACGTGGGTGGTAACGATGCCCGTTTCCTTGTCCACACGGCGGTACGGGCTCATAATAAAGCCGTATTCGTTTACTTTCGCAAAAGTAGCCAGGGAGGTAATCAAACCGATGTTTTGACCTTCAGGCGTTTCGATAGGACACATACGGCCGTAGTGGGTATGGTGAATGTCACGCACTTCAAAGGTAGCACGGTCTCTGTTCAAACCGCCGGGACCG
>JAZNIR010000145.1:0-10295 GCA_045577595.1 Candidatus Scatosoma sp. | reverse complement strand
TTGAATATGCGACGGAAGAAAAGTTTGCATTCTTACGGGCGGATAACGAAAGATTGATAAATTACCGTGAAAAATTGTTCGATTTATTGGATAAAAACGTATATCAACGTATTTCGCCAATCGACGGTACGCCGTATATATTAACCGTTTCCGCAAAAGGCTTGCGTGGGGAAATTTTATTGCATATGGCAAACGATAAAGGATTGATTATCGGCACGGGCTCGGCGTGTTCGTCCAATACAAAAACCCGTTACAGCAAAGTGGTGCTTGCTTGCGGTTACGACGAAGCTTTGGCGGACGGTGTGCTCCGTTTAAGCTTTTCACCGCAAACGACGGAAAAAGAAGTGCAAGACACGGCAAATATTTTAAACGAAATCGGTTTAGAACTGAAAAACCGTATGAAATAGGAATAAAACAATGGAAAAAGTAATTATTATCCGCTACGGAGAATTATATTTAAAAGGCAAAAATCGCGGTTTTTTCGAAAGAGCGTTGGAAACGAACGTCCGCCGTGTTTTAGACGGCGTAGATTGTACGTTTATCAAACAAAGCGGTAGATACTTCGTGCGCGATTTCGACGAATATCAAACGGACGAAATTATCGAAAAATTAAGCAAAGTATTCGGTATTCATTCGTTAAGTATTGCATTGGAAACGAGCGCGGATTTGGAAGGCATTTTCGAGGGAGTGAAACAGCTTGCCCGCGTTAGCGGTACGTTTAAGGTGGAAACGCATCGCGGAGATAAACGATATCCGTTGACTTCGGTGGAAATTAGCAAAAAAATCGGCGGAATGCTTTTAAATTACGCGAAAGGCTCGTTGTCGGTGGACGTGCATTCGCCCGAATTCGTCGTGCGAATCGACGTGCGGGAGCGGAACGTGGCGCTCGTATTTTGCGATTTTATCGAAGGGGCAAACGGTATGCCCGTTGGAACGGCAGGTAAGGGCTTGTTGTTGCTTTCGGGCGGGATAGACAGTCCCGTTGCCGGTTATATGATGGCAAAACGTGGAATGAACGTGGAATGTTTGCATTTTCACAGCTATCCGTACACGAACCAACAAGCGCAAGATAAAGTGGCGGAACTTGCGAAAATTTTGTCGCAATATACCTACGGAAAAAGTTTATACACCGTTAGCGTAACGCATATTCAAGAACAAATTCACGAAAAATGCAAGCCCGAGCTTATGATAACCTTACTTCGTCGCTTTATGTACCGTATCGCAGAACGGCACGCGCGTCGGATTGGCGCTTTGTGTTTGATTACGGGCGAAAGTTTGGGACAAGTTGCCAGCCAAACGATTGAAGGTATGACGTCGTCGAATTCGGTGGTGGAATCGTTGCCCGTGCTTCGTCCGCTTGTAGGGTTTGATAAAAACGAAATTATCGAACGTTCGGTAAAAATGGGCGCGTACGATACGTCGATTTTGCCTTTTGAAGATTGTTGTACGGTGTTTTTGCCCGATTTCCCCGCTATTCGTCCAAAATTGAGCGAAATTGAAAGAGAAGAAAGCCAGTTGGACGTGGAAGGCTTGATTGAAGAAGCGTTTACCACCGTGCAAAAAATTAAAATCTAAATATTTATAGCTACAAAAACCGCTCCGCGTATTGTAATGCGCGGAGCGGTTTCATTTAATAATCCCACCAATTTTTTTCTTTAATGCCGTCGTTTTCAATAGGCGGTGATTCCAAAGCGTTGGTGTTTACGATTGGCAAGGAAATAGGCGTTCCCGCAATGCCTTTATATATCGGTGTAACGGTGTAAATATAACGTTTGTTTTTTTGCACGGCTTTGTCAATAAACGTTTTCAAGTACTCTCCCTGATATAATAAACTATGCGTAACGTAGTCGTATTTTTCAATTTTATATTCGTAAAAATTGGGGGATTTTTCATTAAAAGTAAGGGTTACTTGGTTGTCTTTATATTCCAATTTTGGCGGAATAATCGACGGTTTTGTGAATAAATCGCTCGTTTTTGTTGGAATTGCGCTTTTCTTAAACAATTCGTAAAGCGTATATTCTATCGGCGAATTTTTATCGGCAAGCAATAAAGTATGTGTGTCGTAATAGCTTGTTTTGTCCAATGCGACGCGAAGTATTCCTGACGGTTGTAAAAATTCGGTTAACGGTAAATTATTGTTTTTATATCCGTTAAAAAGTTGTTCGTTTATTTGATAGGATAGATTGCAAGGCGTGCCACCTCCCGTAGACGAAATAAACGAGTTGTCCTTATTACCCAGCCAAACGCCGACGACGTCGCGCGAGGTGTAGGAAATTGCGTACGCGTCGGTGTTGCCTTTTTGCGTGCCCACCGTACCCGTTTTTGCGACGATTGCAAAGGGGAGATTGCGTAATTTTTTTGCCGTACCCGTCTTGACGGCAGTGCGGAGCATATCCGTCGTTAAATAGGCGGTTTCTTCGGAAAAAACTCTTGTTTTCGATTGTTTCCGCGTGTAGACGGGTTGTTCGTTAATAAGAACTTTGGAAATAAACGCCCCTTGTTGAAACTGTCCGCCGTTTGCCAAAGTTGCGTACGCGCTTGTCAACTGATTTAAAGAAAAACCGTGTTTCATACCGCCAAGTGCCAAAGCAAGCGAATAATCTTCCCGCTCGATAGGAAGTTGCATACGGGAAAGATAAGAAACGGCGTTTTGCACGCCAACCGTTTCTAATAATTTAACGGCGGGAACGTTAAAACTTTTGGATAAGCTTTCCCGCACGCTCACGTATCCGTGATACGTTTTATCGTAATTTTCGGGCGAATAACCCGCGTAATTGATTTTTTCGTCTAAAATCGGCGTGGCGGGGGAAACGACGTCTTTTTCTAATGCGGGCGCATATACGAGTAACGGTTTTAAAACGGAACCGGGCAATCGGCGTATTTCCCCAACGGAAGAAAGACAAGCTTTAAAACCGCCCGTTTCCACGTCCAAAACGGACAAGGCAAAATCGCTTTCATGAAAGTTTTCAACCGAATTTTGAAGCGCTTGTTGCGCGTTTTTATCAAAATAGGTGTAAATTTCTACGTTTCCACCTACGGTAAAACCGTATTCTTCGGAAAGCGCGGATAATTCGTCGAAAACGAAATGTGCGTAGGACGCGGCGTTGTATTTCGTTGTCGGCGCGGTGGGTAACGGCTTTTCCATAGCCGTTCGTTTTTCTTCTTCGGTGATATGCCCGTTTTTTAACATCAGCGAGAGCACCGTATTTTTACGCTTTTTACAATTTTCAGGGTTTTTGAAAGGGGAATAATTATTCGGTGATTTCACAAGTCCCGCCAAAATCGCGGAATCCGCCAAATCTAATTCACTTGGTTGTTTTCCAAAATAAAAATTGCTTGCGGAGCGTATGCCGAAACAATTATGCCCGAAATAAATCACGTTTAAATATTTTTCTAATATTTCGTCTTTTTCGTACGTTTTTTCAAGCTTTTTCGTTAGTTTCCATTCTTTAAGCTTTCTTTTTAGCGTTTTTTCTTGTCCTAAATGCGTGTTTTTGATAAGTTGTTGGGAAATCGTGGACGCGCCTTCTTTAAAAGAGCGGGATTTTAAGTTGTTAAATACGGCTTTTCCTATCCGTTTTATATCGAACCCACCGTGCGTATAAAAGCGTTTGTCTTCCGTATCGACAAAGGCGTTTTTCGTGTTGTTAGATAATTGCGAAAGAGAAACCGTTTGTTTAAAAGGGTCGGCGGAAGTACAAGTAATCGTTTCTCCGTTGCCGTCGTAAAGCAAAATGCTTTTATCGGAAAGTATCAATTTTTCGGGGCGTAACCGTACGCCCCGCGTAACGGTAAAATAGTAACCAAACGCAAAGCAAATAAAGGATAAAAAAAAGAGTATAAAAATCAGCAAAATCCGTCGTAAAGTTTTCATCGTAAACAGTATTTGCCACTTTTTTCTTTTTATCACGAAAAAGCAAGGGAAAAATGCTTGAAAAAAAGCGCGAAAACCGCTTAAAGACTTGATAAAAATGAAAAAAAAGAGTATAATAGAGAAAATAATTATACGCTAAACGAAGATTGGAAAAAGGTATGAGTAAAAACTATCGTATTATTACGTACGGCTGTCAAATGAACGTGCACGAATCGGAAAAAATTGCCGGCATTTTACGCGATATGGGTTATGAAGAAACGGACGAGATGGAAAAGGCGGATATTATCGTTTTTAACACTTGTTGTATTCGTGAAAACGCGGAAAACCACGCGTTTGGTAATATCGGCGCGTTGAAAAAGTTGAAAAAAGAAAAACCCGATTTGATTATCGCGGTCGGCGGTTGTATGACGCAAGAAAAGGGAAAAACGGACGTTTTAAAAACGAAATTTCCTTTTATCGACGTAATGTTCGGCGCGCTCAATTTGGAAAACTTGGGCAAACTGATTTTACAAAAACAACGCCAAAAAAAGAAAGTGATTGAAATCCGCGAAAACGCGGGCGAAATCGTAGAAACGATTACGCCGTACCGCACGAGTTATCCCAACGCGTGGGTAAATATTATGTACGGTTGCAATAATTTTTGTTCGTACTGTATCGTGCCGTACGTGCGCGGACGGGAGCGTTCGAGAGAACCGCAAAAAATATTGGAAGAAGTGCAAAGATTAGTAAGCGACGGCTATAAAGAAATTACGCTACTTGGACAAAACGTGAATTCTTACGGCACGGATAGAAACGTCGGAATGACGTTCGCACAACTGTTGGACACCGTTGCGCAAATCAAAGGAAAATTCCGTTTACGGTTTATGACGAGCCACCCGAAAGATTTCAACGAAGACGTCGTAAAAGTAATGCAGAAACGTTCGAAAATATGTCCACTCGTGCATTTACCCGTGCAATCGGGTTCGAACGCGATTTTACAAGCAATGAATCGTCGTTACACACGTGAGAAGTACTTATCGGAAATCGCTATGTTAAAGGCGCGAATACCGCGCGCGGAAGTAACGACGGATATAATCGTCGGTTTCCCTGGGGAAACGGAAGAAGATTATTTGCAAACGGAATCGCTTGTAAAAGAAGTAAATTATGCGTCGGCGTTTACGTTTGTATATTCCAAACGGCAGGGTACGAAAGCCGCCGAAATGGAAAACCAAGTCCCCGAAGAAGTTCAAAAAGATAGGATTATGCGGTTGGTGAAATTGGTGAATTCGCTTACGCAAGCAAAATCGCAAGAATACGTGGGGAAAACGGTGGAAATATTATGCGAAGATTACGACGAGAAAAAGGGCTTGTATTTAGGCAGAGACGAACTTGGTCGAATGGGCTATTTTGCAAGCGATAAAAACGTCGTCGGGGAGTTCGTTCAATTAAAAATTACGCGCGCCAACGGTATATCTTTATACGGCGAACGGGTGGATTAACCAAAGAAAAAAGAAAAAAATAGAGGTAAATATATGGGTAAAGAGAGAGAACCGTCCACAATGATGAAACACTATCTCGCAATGAAAGAAAAATATAAAGATTGCGTGTTGTTTTATCGTTTGGGGGATTTCTACGAGATGTTTTTCGAAGACGCGGTGGAAGTTTCGCGGTTATTGGAACTTACGCTGACGGGAAAAGATTGCGGTTTAGAAGAACGCGCGCCTATGTGTGGCGTGCCGTATCACGCGGCGGACGGTTATATCGGAAAACTCGTTTCAATGGGGAAAAAGGTTGCGATATGCGAACAAATTTCCGACCCGAAAACGGCGGGGCGGGCGCTCGTTGAACGGGACGTCGTGCGTATCGTGTCGGCGGGCACGGTGATAGAAGAAGAGTTTTTGGATTCGTCAAAAAATAATTATATTGCTTGCGTTTTTAAAAACGAAGAAAACGTAGCGCTTTCTTGGGCGGATATTACGACGGGGGAATTTTTAGCGGAAGAATTTTACGGGGAAAATGCCGTACAAGACACGATTGAAAAATTGCAAACGTTGTCCGTTGCCGAAATTATATGCAACGAAGATATGCTTTTAGCAAGCAAAAACGACAAAGCGGTACGCCATAATTTGTTGCCCGCGTTTTCGTGTTATTTGCCGTGGGCATTTAACGTAAAGCACGCGGAAAAAAACTTGTTAGAACAATTTAACGCCCGTTCTTTGGCAGGTTACGGCATAGCGGATAAAGAAAACGTCGTGTCGTCTTGCGGAGCGCTCGTCGAATATTTGCGCGAAACGCAAAAACACGCGCTTGCCAACGTCAACGCCGTAAAACTCGTTAATAAAGAACGGTTTATGAAATTGGACGCGATAGCCGTCAAAAATTTAGAAATCGTCAAAAACAACGCGGAAGGCAAAAAATACGGGTCGCTTTTATGGGTGCTTGATAAAACTTCTACGGGAATGGGGGCGCGATTGTTGCATAGAACGTTGCTTTTCCCCTTAAAAGATAAGGCGGAAATCGAATACCGTCAAGCGGGGGTGGAAGAACTCTTCGGCGCGTCGGCGTCCCGCATAGGGCTTTGCGAAACGTTGAAAAATATAGGCGACACCGAGCGTTTGGCAGGTAAGATTTCCAACGGAAACTTCCATCCGAAAAACTGTTTGGCGCTCGCTACGGCGTTACACGCTTTGCCCGCCGTAAAATTCCAGTTAAGCGGATTTTCTTCTCAAATTTTGCGGGATATTAACGCGGATATATTGGATATGCAAGAACTTGCCGATTTATTGACGGCGACGATTTCCGAAGACGCGTCGTCGGTGATGAAAGACGGCGGGTATATCCGTAGCGGTTTTAACGCGGAATTGGACGAACTTCGTAATATCAATAAAAACGCGAAAGGTTATATCGAAGAGATTGCGGTGCGCGAACGGGAACGTACGGGCATAAAAACGTTGAAAACGGGATTTAATAAGGTGTTTGGATATTATATCGAAATCACAAATTCCTTTAAAGAGCTCGTTCCCGACGATTATATCCGCAAACAAACGCTTACGACGGGCGAACGCTATATCACCGAAGAATTAAAAGCGTTTGAAGAAAAGGTGCTTACGAGCGGGGAAAAGGCGTTAAAAATCGAACAACAAATTTATCAACGTTTAATGGAAATACTCGTCGATAAAATCGAAGAGTTACAAAAAATTTCGTCGGCGCTTGCTATGCTCGATTGTTTGGTTTCGTTTGCGACGGTGGCAAAAGAACGCCGTTACGTAAAGCCGAAAATGACGGAAAGCGATTGTCCGCTCGTGATTTCCGACGGACGGCATCCCGTCGTAGAGGCGATTTCCAAAGAAAGATTTGTGCCTAACGATACGCTTTTGGACGGCGACGAAAACCGTTGCGCGGTGATTACTGGTCCGAATATGGCGGGGAAAAGTACGTATATGCGACAAGTGGCGCTGATAACGTTAATGGCGCACGTCGGTTCGTTCGTGCCTGCTAAATCGGCGGAAATACCGATTATAGATAGAATTTTTACACGCGTCGGCGCAAGCGATAATTTGATTTTTGACCAAAGTACGTTTATGGTGGAAATGACGGAAGTTGCGTCCATATTATTGCACGCCACGAAAAACAGTTTGCTCGTTTTAGACGAAGTGGGGCGCGGAACGAGTACGTTTGACGGATTGTCGATTGCTTGGTCGGTGATTGAATTTCTCGTTGAGAAAACGGGAGCAAAAACGTTGTTTTCCACCCACTATCACGAATTAACCGAATTGGAAAACACGCTTGCGGGTGTAAAAAATTATCGGGTAACCGTGCGCGAATTAAACGGCGCAATCGTGTTTTTAAGAAAGATTGCGCGGGGCGGGACAAACCGTAGCTTTGGGATTGAAGTGGCGTCGCTTGCGGGTGTGCCCCAAGAAGTTACTTTGCGCGCGAAACAAATATTGAAAGCTTTGGAAAAGAAAGATTTGCTTGCAGGCAATAAAAAACTTACGGTGGAAGAGATTGAAGAAGAAACGGCACTTGCGCCGATTCGGGAAAAGAGCGAAGTGGAAAGAATTTTGCAAGATACCGACGTCAACGTGCTTTCTCCGATGCAAGCGTTGTTGCTTTTAAACGATTTGAAAGAAAAGTTGGAAAAGGAAGAATAATATGGGAAAAATCAATATTCTACCCGCAAAGGTGTACAACCGCATAGCGGCAGGCGAAGTGGTGGAAAAGCCGTATTCCGTCGTGAAAGAGTTGGTGGAAAACGCCATTGACGCGGGTGCGACGGAGATTGAAATTGAAATTGAAAAAGGCGGGAAGTCGTTTATCCGCGTAACCGATAACGGACACGGGATTGAACGGGATGATATGCACGCCGCGTTTTTACCGCACGCAACCAGTAAAATTGCCAAAGCGGAAGATTTGGAAAGGGTGTTGACGCTCGGTTTTCGCGGTGAAGCGATTGCATCTATCGCGTCCGTTTCACAAATGACGATTGTATCTAAAACGGAAAACGGAAAATGTTACCGTCTTTCTTCCAATGCGGGTGAAATCGGCGAATTAACGGAAACGAGCGGGGAAAAAGGCACGCAAGTTACGGTGGAAAATTTGTTTTGCAATACGCCCGTCCGTTTAGACTTTTTAAAGACGGATAAATCGGAAGAAGCGGATATTACGACGTTCGTTTCGCGGTTTATTTTAAACCGTTCGGATATTGCCTTTACGTATTACGTCAACGATAAAAAAGTATTGCAATCGTTTGGCGAAGGGGAAGAATCGGCGCTTCTTTGCGTGTACGGCGCGTCTACTTTGCAAAACTGTTATCAAATCGACGCGGAAAAACACGGAATCCGCATACGCGGATATATCGGTAATCAAAACTTTTCCAAGCCGAATAAAAGTTATCAAAACGTATTCTTAAACGGGCGTTATATCGTAAACGCTACGATTTCCGCCGCGATTGGCAACGTATATAAAAGCTATTTAATGAAACGGCAATATCCGTTTTGCGTATTGCATATCACCGTACCGACGGGAATCGTGGACGTAAACGTGCATCCCAACAAAGCGGACGTGCGTTTTGCGGATAATAATATCGTGTACGGTTGTATTTATTCGGTGTTGTCTGCCGTTTTGGACGGAAACTCCAAAGCGCTTGACTATATCGTGCAAACGCAACCGCCTATGCAAGACGACGAAAAACCGTCTGAAACAACGGAAAAGAAAAGCATTTCTCAAAATATATTGGAAATGGCGGCAATGACGGCGGAAAAGGAAGAAACGAGCGGTAGCGATTCTATTTTCGGATTTTCTTCGTTTACGTTAGAAGAAGCGCGCAAAGAGATTGAAAATTGCAAGCCGAAGATGGCTACGCCGCCCGTGCAAAGGGAAAAGGGCGTAACGCCTCTTTCGGAAATCGGGGAATATAATCCTGTGGAAGTAGCGGATTTTTCTCCGCGTTTGCCTTTTCTTGATAAACAAAAAAAGCGTAAAAAAGACCCCGAAAAATTGCATAGAAAATACCCCGATTTATATTTTGAACGGAAAGTGTTGGAACTTAGGGATTCTTCTTGCCCGCAAACGACCAGCGAAAACGTGGAAGAAGATTCTTTCCTTGCCAATAAAAAGTATTTGGAAGAATTGGACGCGAAAAACAAGCAAAATCGTATCGACGTTTCCGCTTGTACGTATGCGGGGAAACTTTTCAACACCTATCTTTTATACGAGCGCGACCAAGACGTATATATTATCGACCAACACGCCGCGCACGAACGTTTGATTTTCAACCGTTTAAAGGAAAAGATGCAAAACCGTGAAATTTCCCGTCAACCGATGTTGTTGCCTTACGAATTGAAATTAAACGCGTTTGAAGCGGATTTTATTCGCGAACGTATGCAAGAAATTCGAGAAATCGGCTTTGAAATTGAAGAAGACGGAGAAACGAATTTTAAAATCTTATCCATACCTTACGATTTAAAAGATATTGATTTGAGTAAATTTTTCAACGAAATACTTGGCGACGTCAGCGGTTATCGCGCGATAAAATTGGAAGATATTTTAAAAGACAAGCTTGCGTCGGCGGCTTGCAAAGCGGCGATAAAAGGCGGAATGGATTTAACGAAAGAAGAAATCGAAGAATTGTTCCGTTTAATGGACGGGGATATGGGCTTGAAATGTCCGCACGGCAGACCTGTCGTTGTAAAAATGACGAAGAAACAGCTCGCGAAAATGTTTAAGAGGATCGTATGACGCCGAAAATTTTAGTTATTTGCGGCGCAACGGCGTCGGGGAAAACGGCTTTGGCTGTTGAATGTGCCAAACGCCTTAATACGGAGATTATTTCCGCGGATTCCCTGCTCGTGTATAAGGGGTTGAATATCGGCACGGCAAAACCGACGGAACAAGAACGCGACGGCGTTTTGCACCATATGATAGATATTATATCCCCGTT
>JAZNIR010000144.1:0-9381 GCA_045577595.1 Candidatus Scatosoma sp. | reverse complement strand
TTAAAATGGCAAACGTACAGTTTGAAGGGCAAACCAAGACGAAATTGGGGAACACGGAAGCGCGCCCTGCGGTAGAAGCGACGGTGATTGAGGGTTTTAACGAGTTTAAGAACGTTCGCGGCTACAAAAAGACGATGGAAGAAA
The DNA here is from genome assembly GCA_045577595.1 of Candidatus Scatosoma sp. Taxonomy (GTDB): domain Bacteria; phylum Bacillota; class Clostridia; order Christensenellales; family Borkfalkiaceae; genus Scatosoma. The sequence continues at coordinate 9,237 of JAZNIR010000144.1, read as the reverse complement.
TCATCAAAAAGGCGCAAGGCGCCGCCAAAGTCCGTATCGCCGCGAAAACGGCGAAAGAAAACGCGCGTGCAAAAAACAGTATCGACGGTTTAACGCTCGTAGGGAAACTTGCGGCGTGTTCGGGGCGAAAACCCGAACTTAACGAAATGTTTATCGTAGAAGGGGATTCGGCAGGCGGTACGGCGAAACAAGCGCGCGTACGGCAATATCAATCGATTTTGCCTTTACGGGGCAAGCCGTTAAACGTGGAAAAGAAAAAACTCAATCAAATTTTAGAAAACGAAGAAATTCGTACGATGATAAGCGCTATCGGCGGGGGGATTGACCCCGATTTCAAAATGGATAAAATCAATTATCATAAAGTAATTATTTTATCAGATGCCGACCAAGACGGTATGCATATTCGTTGTATATTGCTTACGTTCTTTTTCCGTTATATGCGTCCTCTCGTCAACGCGGGGCATATTTATATCGGTATGCCACCCCTTTACAAAGTGTATAAAGGGGATAAAGTGGAATACGCGTACGACGATAAAGAACTCAACGAGAAGATTGAAAAAATCGGCAAAGGTTATCAGTTGCAACGGTATAAAGGTCTTGGCGAGATGAGCGCGGAACAACTTTGGGAAACGACGATGAACCCCGCCACCCGAAATCTTACCCAAGTAACGGTGAAAGACGCGGCAAAAGCGGAAAAAATGATAACCGCGCTTATGGGCGATAAAGTGGAAGGACGAAAGGAATTTTTGGCAAAATACGCAAACTTCAATAAACGGGATACCTTTATTGATAAAATAGAAAAGACGAAGGAGAGCGCAAATGGCGAAAAGTAAAAACGAACCGGAAATGATGGAACCCACCGGGCAACTCTACGTAGAACCGCTTGAAAAGGTGTTGCACTCTTCTATGCTCCCTTATGCGGAATTCGTTATTCTCGACCGCGCTTTGCCCCGCGTAGAAGACGGCTTAAAACCCGTGCAAAGACGTATTTTATACACGATGCACGAAATGGGGCTTACGCCCGACAAACCGCATAAAAAAAGCGCGCGTATCGTCGGGGATTGTATGGGTAAATTTCACCCGCACGGCGACAGTTCGGTGTACGACGCAATGGTGCGTATGGCGCAAGATTTCAATATGGGCAAAACGCTCGTCGACGGACACGGAAACTTCGGTTCGGTAGACGGCGACCCCGCCGCTGCTATGCGTTATACGGAAGCGCGTATGCAACCGCTCGCTTTGGAGCTTTTGCGGGATATTGATAAAGATACGGTGGAATTTTCCCTTAACTTCGACGATTCGTTGAAAGAACCGGACGTGTTGCCCGGCCGTTTTCCCAATTTGCTCGTTAACGGCTCGTCGGGCATAGCGGTAGGGCTTGCGACGAATATTCCTACGCACAATTTAGAAGAAGTGATTAACGGCGTGGTGGCGTATATCGACAATCCCGCGATTTCGTTGGAAGAGATGATGGAGCATATCCCTTGTCCCGATTTCCCTACGGGTGGGATTATTATCGCCAACGAACTCATACAAGCGTATAAAACGGGTAGGGGAAAAATCACCCTCCGCGCGAAAATTTCGGCGGAAAAATTGGATAACGGCAAAACGAATTTGGTTATCACCGAATTGCCTTACCAAGTAAACAAAGCGCAACTTTTGCAAAAAGTAGTGGCTTTGCGGGAAGATAAAAAGGACGAACTCGCCGACCTTGACTACGTTTCGGACGAATCCGACCGTACGGGTATGCGCGCGGTAATTCGTTTAAAGAAAGACGCCGACGTAAACGCCGTTTTAAAATGTTTGTATAAATACACCGATTTGGAAGTAACGTTCGGTATCAATATGGTCGTGATTGCGGACGGCAAACCGCAACAACTCGGCTTGATGGAAATTATCCGTCATTACGTAAAATACCAACAAAAAATCGTTAAACGCAGAACTTTATTCGATTTAAAACAAGCGGAAAGCCGTTGCCACGTACTCGAAGGATTGATTATCGCCGTACAAAATATTGACGAAGTTATCGCGCTCATTAAAAAGGCGGAAAGTACGTCGGACGCGCGCGCAAAACTTATGGAAAGATTTTCCATTTCCGAAGTGCAAGCGCAGGCGATTTTGGATTTACGGCTCGCCCGCTTAACCAAATTGGAAATTTACAAGCTGGAAGAAGAACTGAAAGAACTGAAAAAACTTATCAAGAAACTTACGGCAATTTCCAAGAGCGGGGATTTGCAGTTACAAGTGGTAAAAGAAGAAATTTTGCAAATCAAAGACGCGTATCCCACGCCGAGAAAATCCCGTTTGGTGTTCGTGCGTGAAGAAGCGGACGAATTGGTAACGTCCGCGCCTGAAAAGAAAGCGGGCGTGAAATGTACGCTCGTATATACGGCGGACGATACGTTTAAAGTGTTGACGGGCAAACAAGCGGAAGCGCTTGAAAAACCGTTGGACGGTAAATTCAAACCGCAAGTTATAGCGTTGAAAACGTTGCAAACGAAAACGGACGAACGTATTTTTGCGTTTACCAATTACGGAAATTGCCATAAATTGGATATTTCCTTGCCTAAACTCGATTGCAAGCTGACGGATAACGGTATGACGTTAAAAGATTTGTCCGTTGGCGTGGAAGTCGACGAAAAAGTAGTGGCTATGTTTGCCGTGGGCGAGCGTATGCCTTACGGTAATTTGTTGTTCTATACGAAAAAAGGTATGATAAAAAAGACCGATTGGGCGGAATACGAACAACGTAAAAACGCTTTCCAAGCGTTAAAACTTGCCGAAGACGACGAGTTAATCGGCGTGGAAGAAGACGGCAACGAGGACGATACGATTATTATCGTTACGAAAGAAGGGATTTGTTTGAACGCGACGAAAGACGATATTCCCACGCAAGGCAGGATTTCCGCAGGCGTACGCGGTATTGCGTTGCGGGAAAGCGACAGCGTACTGTTTATGCAACAAATCAACGAAGAAGGGGAAATCGTAATCGCCACCACCGAAGGGAAGTTTAAAAAGGTTATCGCCTCGCAAATTGAAAAATCCAAGCGTTATCGGAAAGGTTCGATGATTGTATCGCTCAAAGAAAACGCAAGCGTGCTTTCGGCAAGCTACGTAACCGTACCTTATAAACTTGCCGTAATCGACAAGGATAAAAACGTTTCCGAACTTTCCAGCGAAAACGTACGAATTACGTTGCAAAGCTCGTCGGCGCAAAAGGTGAGCGGTTATGCGGTAGGCTCGGTGGAAAGCGTAATCCCGATGCCGTATAAAAAAGAAGAATAAACGGCGTAAAAAGGTTATAATCTGCAAAAAAACGACATAAAATATTCCGTAGCTAAAATACGGAGGTCGGGATTTTGTGGGAATATATTGAAGAACGGGCAAGAAAATGCGCGGAATACATCGTTTCAACGGGTTGCACCGTGCGGGGATGTTCCGCGCATTTTGGTATTAGTAAGTCGACGGTACATAAAGACGTTTCCGAACGTTTGCGTTACGTGGACGAAACGTTGTACGAAGAAGTGAAAAAGGTGCTTGCGTTGAATTTAAGCGAACGGCATATTCGTGGCGGAATTGCCACGCGTGAAAAATACGAAGAACGGAAAAAGCATACGTCGTCGACTTAAAAAACGAAAAGCAAATAAGAGGGGCTTTTTTAGAAAAGGTACGTTCAACGGTTGAAAATTTTTAATAAATATGCTAATATAGGTATATAGAAAAAACGAAGGTGTACGTATGAAAAAAATAGCGGTGATAGGATTGGGCATAATCGGCGGTTCGATTTGCGCGTCGCTTGCAAGCGCGGGCGTTTTGACGGACGGTTACGCGCGGAATGACGATACGGTAAAAAAAGCAATCGAATTGGGGTATATCTGTAAAAAAGCGGAAAAATTATCCGATTACGACGTGGTGTTTCTTGCCGTTCCGCCCAAAGCGACCATAGAATATTTAGAAAACGGCGAATTTAAAAACGGCGCTTTGGTAATGGATATTTGCGGGGTTAAAAAAGTGTTGGAAGACACCGTTTACGCAAAGAAAAGAAATTACCGTTACGTAGGTACGCACCCGATGGCGGGCAAGGAAACTTCGGGACTTTCTTCGGCGTCGCCAAACCTTTTTAAACGGGCGAATTTAATCATAACGCACGCGCCCGACACGAAGGACGAAGACGTAGCGGAAGTGAAAGAATACGCTAAAATAATGGGATTTGGAAAGATTGTGGAATGTACGGCGGAAGAACACGATAAAAAAATAGCCATCACTTCCCAACTTGCGCATATCGTTTCCAACGCGTACGTAAAAAGCGACGAAGTGCGTGGTTGCGACGGGTTTACGGGGGGCAGTTTTCAAGATATGACGCGCATAGCGGGCGTGGACGAAACCGTTTGGACGCCGTTGTACGCCTATAATAGAGAAAATATTTTACACGAATTAAACGGCTTGATTGCGCATTTGGAAACGTATCGGGACGCCTTGCAAACGCAAGACGATAAAAAACTTTCCGATTGTTTAAAAGAAGGCAGATTGATTCGGGAAACGATAAAACGGCGTAACGATTAACGCCGTTTTTTCTATATCGCGTATATTATTTTTCAAAAAAGCAAAAATATCGTTTACTTTTTGTTCAATATTTGCTATAATAAAGTCGAATAAAGTCGAAAATCCAAGAATAATCGTAAAAAAAGGGGAATTATGCAACCTTGTCGTATTGAAATATCCACGAAAGCGGACAGTAAAGAAACGCGCGTAGTGAAAGCGGGAAGAATGCAACTTTCTTCCACGTCGCTTGCGCTTTTTTACGAAGAAAAGGGCGCGCAAGTGGAATTAACGATGCAAAATAACGTCGTGGAGATTTCCCGTAAAGGGGATTATTCTATGTTTTTACGTTTGGAAAAAGGTCGGATTACGGACGGTTTTATCGGTGTAAACGGGCAATCGGGCAAAATGCAAACGCACGCAAAGCGAGTGGCGTACGCGCTCAACGAAAAATCGGCGCTTTTGTCGTTGCACTACGATTTACTTATCGGGGAAGAACCGCAAGAAATGAAACTGCGGATTTTTGCGCAATATGAAAATGACGGAGTGAGTAAGATATGAAAATAGAATATTTCGGTCATTCTTGTTTCCGATTGACGACGGAAAACGGCTTACAAATTCTCACCGACCCGTTTACTGGCGTGGGATACGAAATGCCAAAGGGCGTAACGGCGGATATCGTTACGGTGAGCCACGCGCATTTCGACCATAATTTCGTGCAAGGCGTAACGGGCGTAAAAAAAGTGATGTCCCAAACGGGGAAAACGGTTTTTGATACGGTTGTTTTCGACGGCGTAGCAAGCTGGCACGACGAAAAACAAGGCGCTTTGCGTGGGAAAAACGTGATTTATAAAATCGTAGCCGACGGGATTTGCGTATGTCATTTGGGCGATTTAGGCGAAAGCTGTTGCGAAGAACTATTGCAAAAAATCGGGAAAGTGGACGTTTTGCTGTTGCCTATCGGCGGTAGATATACGATTGACGCGTTGCAGGCAAAATTATACGCGGACGCGGTGGATTGTAAAATGGTAATTCCAATGCATTACCGCCCTTTGGACGGCACGATTGACGTTGCGGACGAAAAATCGTTTTTGCGTACGTTTAAAAACGTCGTTTACGCAAATCCCAAACATTGCGTAACGGTGAAAAAGGAAGATTTATTAAACGAAAAGAAGATAATATTTATGGAGCGTGAAAAGAAGCGTGGATAAACGATTAGATACCTTTCAATTAAAATGTCGAGAATATTTAAATACCTTTGCATTGTACGAATTGCGCGCTTACGGGAGAAAAATCGGCGTGGAAGAGCCGACGAAGAAACAAAAGGCGGATTTGGTGAACGAGATTATTAACGTTTTAATAGGCGTTCAAAAACCCGTTCCGCAAAGCAAGCTTGGTGCGCCCGTAAAAAGCAATTTTTTCAACCCTGAAATACCGAAAACGATTGAAAATATCCGTTTGCAAGTTTTTGGGGAAGAAAACAAGGCGACGGATTTATCTTACGATACGGATTTAGAACGTATGAAAGCGTTTAGAAAGGAAAACCCTATCGAATTAAAGATGTGTTCGTCTACGTTTTTAGGACAACTCGTAAAAGTGGACGGAATGTATTGGCTTTTGCCCCTTTCGTGCGATATCAACGGCGAAAAAATCCTTGTCGCGGACGAATTCGTGCAATCGTACGGTTTGCGTCTTGGCGACGTCGTGGACTGTTTGGCCGACCGTCGGGAAAAGTTTTTAGTCGCCGTAAAAATAGAGAAAATAAACGGCGTACCCGTAGCCGATTTTAAACGGATTCCCTTTGAAGACGCGGACGCGTGCTATCCATATGAAAAATTGAATTTGTACGCGGAAAAGGTTGAAAATCCGTTAGTGGGCAAATATTTCGATTGGTTGTTGCCGATTTATCGTGGACAACGCGGTTACGTTTCGTCCCTTCCGAAATCGGGAAAAAGCCGTTTGTTGTACGCAATGGCGCAAAACGCGCAGTCTTGTAATCCCGACGTGAAAATTATGGTTTTGCTCGTGGGACAACCGCCGGAAATTATCAGCGATTACAGAAAAACGTTTCATAAAGAAGATTTGCTTTATACGACGTACGAAAACGAGCCCGAATGGCAAGTGTTTACGGCGGATTTCTTCTTAAATAAAGCCAAGCGCTTGGCGGAAAAGGGTAAGGACGTCGTGTTATTCGTGGACGGGCTTAACGAATTGGCGAGCGCCTACAACGACACGAAAGAATCGTTAGGCGGAAAAGTTTTAGCGGGTGGATTGGAAAGCAAAACCGTGCAATATTTGAAAAAATATCTCGGTACGGCAAGAAAATTGGAAAAGGGCGGTTCGTTGACGGTTATCGGTACGCTTTCTTACGGGACGGGCAATCCCGCCGACGATATATTGTATGCGGAAATTAACGCCGTTTCCAATCTGCAAATTCGCTTAAACGAGAAGTTAACGCAAAAACGTAAATATTACGCCGTCGATTTATTGCAATCTTTTTCAAGCGGAGTGGAAACGGACGAAAACAAACAACGCGTTCAATCGTTCGTTCGGCAAAAATACCTTCCCGAAAAGGGCGCGGAAAAATTACACGAAACGCTCTTTACAATACAAAATTTTGACGAAATTCGCTAAACCCCTTTAAAATAAAGGAGTTGTCGAAATTTGCCGAAATTTACTTTTTGAAAAAATAGAGATATTACTTTTTTTTATACCACATTTTGTGTTCAGTTGCTTGACTTTACCACAAGATGTGGTATAATATTATAGCACGGTAAATGAAAGGCACAAGATATTGTGTGTGAAAAACCTTTTAATGACACAAGATATAGTATAAACGGAAGAAATGATTGCAACGAATAGGGGATTGCAAAGGAGCGTGGTTGGTATGAAGGAAATGAAACTTATTAAACGTAGTGGACAAGAAGTGTTATTCGACGTGGAAAAAATCGTCGACGCCGTTCGTAAGGCGAATAAGGAAGTGGTGGAATCGGCGCGAATTAGCGAATTGGAAATCCAAATGATTGGTAATTCGGTGGCGGAAGAATGTTCGAAAATCGGGCGCTCTATGCACGTCGAAGAAATCCAAGATATGGTGGAAGACCGCTTGATGGATATGAAAGCGTTCGTTTTGGCGCGCAAATATATCACTTACCGTTATACGCGTGCGCTCGTTAGAAAATCAAATACGACGGACGCGCAAATCTTGACGCTTATCGAATGTAACAACGAAGAAGTAAAACAAGAAAACTCGAATAAAAACCCTACGGTAAACAGCGTACAACGCGATTATATGGCAGGGGAAGTGTCCAAAGACTTAACCCGTCGGATTTTATTGCCCGACGATATCGTTGCCGCGCACGACCAAGGCTTAATTCATTTCCACGACGCCGATTATTTCGCGCAACATATGCATAACTGCGACCTTGTTAATTTGGAAGATATGTTGCAAAACGGTACGGTTATTTCGGGCACGTTAATCGAAAAACCGCACAGCTTTTCTACGGCTTGTAATATTGCCACGCAAATTATCGCGCAAGTGGCGTCCAATCAATACGGCGGACAAAGTATTTCGTTGACGCACCTTGCCCCGTTCGTAGACATCAGCCGTAAAAAGATTCGCAAAGAAGTGGCGGAAGAGCTTGGCAAATTGGGTATCGTTGACGAAAAAAATATCGTGGATATTGCGGAAAAACGTTTACGCGACGAAATTAGACGGGGCATTCAAACGATTCAATATCAAGTGGTAACGTTGCTTACGACGAACGGTCAAGCGCCTTTCGTAACGGTGTTTATGTATTTAAACGAAGCGCGTAACGAACAGGAAAAAGCAGACCTTGCTTTGATTATCGAAGAAACGTTGAAACAACGTTTAAAAGGCGTTAAAAACGAATCGGGCGTATGGATTACGCCTGCTTTCCCCAAGCTGATTTACGTGCTGGAACCGGATAACATTTCCGAAGAACAACCCTATTGGTATCTTACGGAGCTTGCGGCAAAATGTACGGCGAAACGTATGGTGCCCGATTATATTTCCGAAAAGAAAATGCTCGAATATAAAGTAGATAAAAACGGGGAAGGGCATTGTTATACGTGTATGGGTTGCAGAAGTTTCTTAACGACGTACGTAGACGAAAACAATCAACCGAAATATTACGGGCGTTTCAATCAAGGCGTCGTAACCATCAATCTCGTAGACGTAGCGCTTTCTTCCGAAAAGAGTATGACGCAATTTTGGCAAATCTTCGACGAACGGTTAGAACTTTGCTATCGCGCGTTGATGTATAGACACAACCGTTTACGCGGAACGCTTTCCGACGCTGCGCCGATTTTATGGCAATACGGCGCGCTTGCGAGATTGAAAAAGGGCGAAACGATTGATAAATTGTTATTCGGCGGATATTCCACGATTTCGCTCGGTTATGCGGGCTTGTACGAATGCGTGAAATATATGACGGGTAAATCGCACACCGACGACGAAGCAAAACCGTTTGCGCTTTCCGTTATGCAACATATGAACGATAAGTGTAAAGAATGGAAAGAAAAGGAAAATATCGACTTTTCGCTCTACGGTACGCCACTCGAAAGCACGACGTACAAATTCTCTAAATGTTTACAAAAACGTTTCGGCGTAATTGAAGGGGTAACGGATAAAAACTATATCACCAACAGTTATCACGTACACGTTTCCGAACCGAT
>JAZNIR010000143.1:0-7666 GCA_045577595.1 Candidatus Scatosoma sp. | reverse complement strand
AGTCGTTTTGGCGCAACGCTTCGTATAAAGCCACCGCCACCGAATTGCTTAAATTTAACGAGCGCGCTTCGCTGAACATAGGAATCCGTAAACATTCGCCCGCGTGCGCCATTAAAAGCTCTTCGGGCAAACCTTTGGTTTCCTTGCCGAACACGAGAAAATCTTCGTCTTTAAAATTCGCTTGGCTGTGGATTTTTCTGCCTTTCGTCGTAAAGAAATAAAAATTCGCGTTTGGATATTTTTCGCAAAGCTCGTCAAACGAATCGTAATAGCAAATCTCCACCAAATGCCAATAATCCAATCCCGCGCGCTTTAAATATTTGTCGCTCACTTCAAAACCGAGCGGGCGAATCATATGCAAACGCGTGCCCGTCGCCGCGCAAGTGCGCGCGATATTGCCTGCGTTTTGGGGAATTTCCGGCTCGACTAATACGATATTAAACATAATTACGCTCCTTTTTCGGGAATAGGCGCGCAGAGAATACGCGCCACCCGCTTTATATATTTTATCCGTATTTCGTCGTTTTGGCAAGCGTTTTGCCCCCTTTTTCCATACTTTGTCAATAGAAAAACGGGTATATATCCGCGTAAGCCACACATACTCTTTTCACAAGGCGACGACCTTGCGAAAAAAACGGTTTGAAAAAGGGGTGTAAAAAAATGCAATTTGAAAAAACGGAAACTTATAAAAATTTAGCCCGCTCTTTTGCGGGGGAATGTCAAGCGGGTATGCGTTACCAGATGATAGCCAAACTCGCTATGCAAGAAGAATTGAAAACGTTGGCGGACGCAGTGAAAACGATTGCGAAAAACGAAACGTTGCACGCGACGCAGTTTTTTAACAAGATGATTGAAAAAACGGGCAGTCGGGATAACGTGGAATTTGACGCGGGATATCCTTTCCACGCGGGTACGCTTGCGGAAGGGTTAAAATTTGCAATGCTCGACGAATTGGCGGAAACGGAAAATATTTATCCGACTTTTGCAAAAATCGCCGAAAAAGAAGGTTTTGAAGATATCGCTACTTTATATAGATTGGTTGCCGACGTGGAAAATCAACACAAAATCGTATTTTCCTATTTATGCGAAAGCGTAAAAAACGGCACGCTGTTTAAAAGCGAACAACCTTCCGTTTGGATTTGTAGCGAATGCGGTTTTCGCCACGTAGGCACGGAAGCGTTTAAAACCTGTCCTTTGTGTAAAGCAAAACAAGGTTATGCAGAATTGCACTTGCCTTTTGAGGGCGTAAAGGAATAATAACCTTTTCGCAAACGGGTTTTCGCTTTGTGATTTAAAAAAAGGAGTAAAAAAATTATGAAAAACAATCAAAACAACAACCAAAACAAAAACAGCCAAAAAACGAAAAATTGCGGTAGTAAAAACTGCGGAAGTAAAAACAGTAAAAATCAACAAAACGATTATTCGCACGGCGGCAACAATGACTAATAAAACGAACAGTGATTTACCCGCGCCTACGAAAAAGGCGGTGGACGTCGTTTCGAATAAACCGTCGGATACGGACGTAAACGGCAGTTATACGGGTAAGCCGAAAAACAAAAAAGAAATCCCCGTGCAAGACGCGGACGATTTGTAGTGGAAAGCCATTACGAAAGTGTTGCAATGCACGAAAATAAAAAAAGACGGTTGAAAACAACCGTCTTTTTTTTGCTTTAAGTAATTATTCCTTTACGGGAACAAACGTGTCTACTGCAACTGCAGCCGCGCCAAGAATGGAAACGATACCAGCAATGATTGCGCCAATGCCAAGGTCAATCACATTTTTCAATTCATCTCTCCATTCGCTAATATATTCTTTCGGAACATCCATTTCTTTTGCGGGTTGAACAAAGTTCAATGCACAGAAGAAAAGAATAGCAGCTACTGCGAAGCAAGCGATTGCAACGTAGTTCATAATTTTGTTACCTTTCTTCTTGCCAAGAAAAGCAAGCACTGCACCAGCAACTACAAACAATACGGGAAGAAGGTTCATCACCGAGAATCCAAACGCTTTTGTTTTCACTTCAAACCCGCTTGCTTTGGTCACAAGGTCACCACCGAAAATCGCAGCAAAACCACTAAAAGTCATTTTTGCTCCACCTTCTTCTGCTGCCCCGAAAGGAAGCAAACACATGATTACTGCAACGACTGCACATGCTACAGCAATCCAACCCAAATATTTTTTCAAAGCTTTCATAATAAAAACTCCTTTTCACGAAAAGCTTGATTTTTACGACATTCGTCGCAACTTTTCGCTTCTTTTCTACATTATATCACATAATTTTCACCTTTTGTTAAAATACGACAACTTGTCGTACGAAAACCATAAATTTCCTGTAAAAAGAAGTTCTTTTGTGAAAGTCGTCTTTATACTATATGCCCTTGCTCCTCAAAAATGTACTTTATAAGGAAATTTTTAATAAATACGATACGCTTTGTATGATAAAAGCAAAAAAAATCCCCAACGCGCAACGCGTTGGGGGTGGTGTTATTCGGTTTTTTAGAAATCGTCGTCTTCGTCATCTTCGTCGTCTTCGTCGTCATCGTCAAAGGCGTCGTAGTCGTCGGGCGATACGTATTCGAACTCTTCTTCTTCCGTTTCTTCTTCTTCGTCCTCTTCTTCGTCGTCTTCTTCGTCAAATTCGCTGTCGGGAATACCTAAATCCAATTCTTCGTCTTCGTCGTCGAGATAACTACGCCACGACGCGTCTTCCTTTTCTTCGTCTTCTTCGCTCGGCTCGTCTTCGTATTCGCTTTTTTTCTTACATTCTTCGCACATACTTTCGCCAAAGCGCATATAATTTTCCCCGCAAATCGGACAAAGTTCCGTTTCTTCCGTTTCTTCTTCGGCGCTAAAATCGTCCGAGAAGGTCTTTTCCCCGCGCAGTTCCTTTTCGCATACTTCGCAATATTCTTTTTCGTCCGCGTCGATAAAATTCAACTCGCATCTGGGGCATAAAATATAATTTGCCATAACTCTTTTCCCTCGTTTCATTCGGTAATTACCGTGATTTGCTATATTATATTAAGATTTCAAGATTTTGTAAACCGTTTTTATAGCGTTTTTTAAGATTTCTATAAAATTTTTTGTAATTTTTTAAAAAAAATACCTTCCCATTCAAGGAAAGGTAAATTTTTTTGATTATTCTTCCGTTTCCGACGTTTCTTCCGTCGTTTCCGCCGTCGTTTCTTCTACGCTTTCCGCGTCGTCGTCCGCGTAAACGTCGATGGTTTTATCGTCCGTCGTGTCAATCTTTTTACGCTTGTACGCATTCACCGTCGCTTCCGCCTTTGCGCGCGCTTTCTTTTTCTTGGAAAGCACGATAAACAAAGGTACGAGCGCGCCCGTCGCTACGACGAGTACGCCACCTACGACAATCAGCACGATTGCCCACGTAGGCAAGCCCTTTTCGTCCGTTGCGCCCGTTTCTTCTTTTTCGGAAAGCACCAGCTTTTCCAAGCCTTCTTGCATATCCGCTACGTCGTTTGCCGTCATTTTACCGATATGACGGAAAAATTCCGTTTCAAACGCAAGTTTGTCTGCGCCCGTATAATCGTCTGCAAATCTTGCTACGAATTTTTCAAATTCTTCGATTTGCACGTCGTCGTACAATTCCTTGTCTTTCGCCGTTTCGTACACCGATATATCGCCACCGCGATAATAATATTCTTTCAGCGAAGAAAGCGCTTCGTTTTCTGCCATATCTTCGTCGTCAATCGCCGACCATACGTCGTCGTACGCTTGGTTTCTCGCCTTGATTTCCGCCGTCGTGCCTAATTCTACGCCGTAGATATAATCGTATGATTTTGCGTCGAAAGATTGCGCGGAGCAGTACATAAACGTTCCGTCGAACATTTCCGGCTTAAACCAAGAGCTGTTCCAATCTATCCCTTGCACCGTCCAAGCTTTATATTCGTCGTACGCATTATTTTTATCGCTTTCAAGATACGCGTTGTTATAATCGGATTGTTCGCCTTTATAATTGATTCTCGTAACGCCGTTGCCGTTCGTCGCCGTTTGGAAATAATATAAATAATCCCCGTCGATTTTCCAAAGGGTGGGCGAAGATACGCTTACTTGGAAATCAATCTTTTCCGTTTGCGCGTTTCCGCTGGGTTGGCTTTCCATATACAACCCGCCGTTTGCCGAATAGAAGTAATAATGCGTATCGCCGATAATTTCAAACAAAGCGGTGTCGTTTGCGTTCGTCGTCGTGTACGCCACGCGCGTTGCCTTTTCGTTGCCCGTAATCGTGTTCCAATCGTTCGTCGCGCTAAATACGTCCGCTTCCGCTACGTAATAAAGGCTTTCGTCCGTGCCGTTGGGCGAGCCGTTGCTCGCTTCCGCATCCGCTCTGGTGTAATATACACCGCCGTTTTCCGCCCGTTTAATCGTGTATTTATAACCGAACGTCGTCGCGTCCGCTATATCGTCTTCGTTCGCGCCGAATTGGTGCGTTTCGTCGTTAGGTCTGGCGTGTACGCCGTCCAACACCAACGAGCCGAGATTGACGTACGGATACGTCGTGTAATTCCCGCTGTTAAAGCCTGCAATTTTGCTTGTGTCAAACGCGCTAAAATCAAACGTTTTGCCCGACGAAGTGGTGTACGAATTGCCGTTATACGCCGTTACGTGCGCCGACGGGTTTACGCAATAAATTTGATTGTACGATTCGTTGCTACTTTCGTCTACGGGTACGTTCATCGTGTAGTACACCGTGCCGTCCGATTTATCTTTTTCGTTGTAATAATAAGCGCCTGCGCCTTTTACAAGCGTCGTTGCCGTACGCGTAACCGTGTTAAAGGAAATCAAAGCGCCGTCTTCTTCATACAATAAATATACTACGCCGTCTTCTTCCACAAAACGGAATTTCGTCGATTTGTTTTCCAAACGGTGAAAATAGCCTGCCATCGCCGACGAGCCGTCGAGCTTTGCGCGTTTAAAGTCTATCCACGAATTGGCAACCTGCCCGCTGTCGACGTCTTTATCCGTCGTGGGCGTTGCGTAATACACGTAATCGCCGTAAATGAAAATACCCGAATCCACGCTTTCTTGCCCGAAGAGCATAGGAACGACTACGTCCGTTTTCGTGTAATCGCCCGACGCAAGGTCGTCTTCGTGAATACGCATCAGCGAGCCTTTTTCAACGCTACCGTAATTGTTGCTGGCATTCCAGCTTTCCGCGCCGTTGATAAAGTACACGTAATCGCCTTTCTTCACGGCAAATCCGCCGTTCGATTCCGCGTCGTCCGTCGTGGAAACGTATCCGTCTAACGGCTTGCCCGTGTACATTTCTTCTTTACAACCCGCAAACGCAAACACCGACGTACAACACGCCACAAGCGCAAGCGTACCGAGTAATTTTTTGCCTATATCCTTCATATCTTTAAGGACTCCTTACAAATTGGTTTGGTTATTTTAAATGCCGTTTTTTCACCTTTTCCCGCTTGCCGTTGCCCTTTTTTGGACGATATGCAAGTTGTTTGTATAAAACGACCATTCTAACGCATATTCTATTATATATCAAAACTGAAATCAAAGCAAACAAAAACGCCCTGTTTTTTAGGCTTTTTTCAGTGAAATTTTTCAAATAGGGGGTTTTGGGGCTTGGAGCGGTTCGGTTTATTCGAAATTTTGAAAAATATGTTGCCTTTTTTGGACGAAAATGCCAAGACGGACGGGGAACAATCTTTAAAGGACGCAACGCAATCCACGCAACGGGCGGAAGGCGTCATTGACGATAATGCAACGAACGGAAAAATTACAAACGCCGACGAAAAGGAAAATTCGTCCTTATCCCGCGACGCTTTTTTGCAATTTATATCGTCCCACGAAACGCGTGTAAAACGCACGAAACGGTGAAAAAACCGAGCGGTGATTATTTATCC
Source organism: Candidatus Scatosoma sp. (assembly GCA_045577595.1). Lineage (GTDB taxonomy): Bacteria > Bacillota > Clostridia > Christensenellales > Borkfalkiaceae > Scatosoma. The sequence continues at coordinate 1,780 of JAZNIR010000143.1, read as the reverse complement.
GCTCGGTGTCCTTTTAGTGGATTTTTACCGCTTTTTTATCGCATTTTTCTTTTAATACATTTTTAAAATCGTCTTCCGTGCCGACGGTGAACGCGCTTTTATCCACAAGCACCGCCAAGTTTCCGAGAAAGAGTTGATAATAGCCCCCGCGTACTTTTACTTTGACGATTTGGTGATAAAACATTTGGCTTTCTCCCCGTTGCGTTTTGCCGTCGAAATCGGTTATCGTCCATTCGTCGTCGTAAAAACGGTAAACCGTGTGCGTTTCGTTCGTAACGCGACGATTGTTTTTCACCGTCGTTTTGTACATAGATAAAAGGGCGATTCCGCAACCGATAATAACGACGCCCGCCGCAATTATCGTCCCAAACGAATCTTTTTCCGCGCGGAAAATCGGCAAAAACGAGCATAAAACGAAAATTACGCCGAGAAAGATAAAGCTAACGCCTAAAATTTTCATTTTTTTATAAAATTTTTTCAGCGTTTCTTTGGTAAACGGCGTGTCGTTTTCTACGTGGAGCGTTTTTATATCTTGCGGTTTTTCCGTTTGTTCCGCTTTTTTGTTCTTTTTCATTTTTTCTCCTTTTCCCCTTGTTAGCAAAAACCGAACGGATATTCCGTTCGGTTTCGTGTGCTGATTGTAAAGTCGCGAAAATTATCTCTTCGAGAATTGAGGAGCGCGACGAGCTTTCTTCAAGCCGTATTTCTTTCTTTCTTTTGCACGAGGGTCGCGCGTTAAGAAACCAGCCGCTTTCAATGCCGAGCGGGAATTTTCTTCCGCTTCCAACAATGCGCGCGCTACGCCAAGACGGATTGCGCCCGCTTGACCGGTGTAGCCACCGCCGATTACGTTTACCATAACGTCGTATTTAGCCGTAACTTCCAAAAGTTCGAGCGGTTGTTTCACAATGTATTGAAGGGTGCCTTGCGGGAAATAATCTTCGAAAGCACGGTCGTTAATCACAATCGTACCGTTTCCACCGGGAATTACGCGTACGCGTGCAATTGCTTTCTTTCTTCTACCCGTTCCCCAGAATTGAATCTTCTTTTTAACGTTTGCTTTTGCCATTTTTCAACTCTCTCCTTTTAGAATACTTTCAGCTCTTCCGGCTTTTGCGCTTCTTGGTTGTGTTCTGCGCCTTTGTAAACGCGAAGCTTCTTAATCATCTTTCTGCCAAGGCTGTTTTTGGGCAACATACCTTTTACAGCTTCGTAAACGGCAAGGTCGCTTTTTTCCGCCATCAATTTCTTGTAGGGAACTTCTTTCAATCCGCCGATATATCCGCTGTGATATCTGTAAAATTTATCTTCCAACTTCTTGCCCGTCAAAACGACTTTGTCCGTGTTGATAACGATTACGAAATCGCCCGTGTCCACGTTGGGGGTGAAGGTGGGTTTGTGCTTACCGCGAAGCACAGCTGCTACTTTGGTTGCCAAACGACCAAGCGGAATTCCCGCCGCGTCGACGACGTACCATTTTCTTTCAACCGTTTCAGCGTGCGCCATATAGGTTTTCATACTAACTTACTCCTTATTTCTATGTGTTTTTTCGTTCGTTGCGTGTTTTTATTTTTCAACGTAGCGTTTATCGCTTTGAACCGTTCAACTAACGGGGAAAAACGGATTTTCAAGCGTTTTCCGCAACTTGCTTATTTATTGTATTATGAAACGAAATTTAAGTCAAGCTGTTTTGAGCCAACTTTTTCAACTTTTTTTATTTTTTTTAAAAAATTTTTTAAAATTACGAAAATTAGCCCCGCCCCTTAAAAAAAGGCGGGTT
>JAZNIR010000142.1:0-6488 GCA_045577595.1 Candidatus Scatosoma sp. | reverse complement strand
GAAAGAAAGCGTAGAGCCGTAGAAGCGCTTATCAAAGTGGGTTTAAAAAGCGAGTTGCACAAACGCCCCAACCAGCTTTCGGGCGGACAGATGCAACGCGTGGCGATTGCTCGCGCACTTGTAAACAATCCCGAAATCTTGCTTGCGGACGAACCGACGGGCGCGCTCGATACGACGACGAGCGTACAAATTATGGACCTTATCCGCGAAATCGCGGGGGAACGGTTAGTAATTATGGTTACGCACAATCCCGAGCTTGCGAAAGAGTATTCGACGCGTATCGTGCGCTTGCAAGACGGGCTGGTGATTGCCGATTCCAATCCTTACGCGGGCGAAGCGGGGGAATTGCAAAAAGAAAAGCAAGAAAAAATGCTTGCCGATTTAGATTTAGACGGTTTATCCGCTACGCAAAAACGGGTGAAAAACGTCGTGGCTTGTCCGTACTGTGGGAAAGAAAACCTTGCGGGTACGCAAGAAAAAGTGCAAGACGGCGTGCGTGTTTGCGGGTATTGCGGGAAGAAATTTGCGGTGCAAAGAAAGGCGCGTTGGGTAAAACCGCCCGTGTTTGAAAGGGACGACGGGGGCGCGATGCAAAAGGCGCAAACGGATATAAAATCGAAAAAACAAAAAGGGGGGAAAGGCAAAAAAGGGCGTACTTCTATGTCGTTTGGCACGTCGCTGGGGCTTTCCGCGCGGAATTTGTTGACGAAAAAAGGCAGAACGGCAATGACGTCCGTTGCGGGCAGTATCGGTATTATCAGCGTTTGCTTGGTGTTGGCGCTTTCCAACGGCTTTAATCAATACATTAAACAAACGGAAGAAGATATGCTGTCGGCAAACCCGATTTCCATTACGGAAACGACGTTTGATATTTCGTCGATAATGACGGGTATGACGTCGGGCAGGGATATGCCCAGCTTGGATAAAATCGGGGATAGAGTGTACGTAAATTCTTTCCTTACGAATATGGCGCAAGGTATGACGGTTACCAACAACCTTTCGGACGAATATCTTACGTATTTGGAAAATATGGACGAAACGTTGTACACGGCAATGGTGTACGATACGGGCGTCAGAATGGAAAATAATTTATTTACCCAAGTGGAAGTAGAAGGGGATACGGGCACGGTGAAAGCGTCGCTTTCGCTTTCTACTTTGAAAACGTTCTACACCAAAAAGCTCACCGAACAAGAAGAAAAATACGCGGCGCTTGCGCCGATGGTGGATTATTTGGGGGATATTTACGGCAAAATACCCGGCACGCTCAATCCGTCGGACGAAGATTACGGCGCGTACGCGCTTTCCCAATACGACGTGATTGCAAAAGCGGAAAACAGTGAAACGGGTTTCCCGATGACGGCAAACGAAGCGGTGCTCGTTATCGGCGACAATAACGACGTAACCGACCTTACGCTTGCGCAACTCGGCTTTATCGGCGAAAAGGAATTCCTTTCGTTGTTCCCCAAAGCGGGCGAAGAAGTAGAAGATACGGGAAAATACGAAACGATGATTGATTTTTCCGATATACTCGGCAAGAAATTTATGCTCAATTACAACGACGAAGTGTACACGCCTGCAACGACGGGAGAATATTTGTACACCTACTCGGGTTGGCGAAACGCCGACGAACTTGTGAAAGGGGACGGATTGGAAATTTCCATCGTCGGGATTTTGCGGTTAAAAGACGGCTTGAATTACGGTTGTTTGGATAACGGGCTGTATTTCCCCGAACAAACGTATGCAACCTATTTACAAGCGAATATGCAATCGCAAATTTCCACCACCATTCGCAAACAGGCGGAAGTGGCGTCTACCTTGCAAAGATACACCGTGCAATTAAAAGCGCTTGGCGACGAGCTTACAAATCTCGACCAAACCGCGCCCGATTACACGGCGCAAGTAGGCGCGTTACAAACGCAAATACAAGCGTTGGCGGTAGAAATGGAAACGTACGCACTACAAAACGCTATCTATTTCCAACGCGCGGCGCAAAATTTGGAAGATTATTATATCGCCAACGAACAAGACGGCAAAACGACTTATTATTTATACGGCGATACGGCGGTGCGCTCGGTGGGCGGTAAGGATACGGTGAACGGTATATCCATTTACACGGAAAACTTCGAAACGAAAGAATCGTTGCTTGCTTATCTCGACGCGTGGAACGATACGCACGAGAAAAACGACCAAGTCCGTTATATGGACGCGGTGGGCTTGATGATGACGATGGTGGAAGCGATGCTCAATGCAATCACCTACGTTTTGGTGGCGTTTACGGCAATCTCGCTTATCGTTTCGTCGGTGATGATTGGCATTATCACGTACGTGTCCGTCGTGGAGCGTACGAAAGAAATCGGTGTGCTCCGTTCGCTTGGCGCAAGGAAAAAGGATATTAAAAACCTTTTCAATGCGGAAACGTTTATTATCGGCTTGACGTCGGGATTGTTCGGCGTGGCGGTAACCTATCTCTTGTCGATTCCTATCAATATTTTGTTCGGCAAATTAGCGGGCATTACGACGCTGGCGGCGTTGCCGATTAGCTCGGCGGTGATTATGATTGTGATAAGCGTTTGCTTGACGCTTATTAGTGGGCTTATCCCTGCGAAAGCTGCGGCGAAGAAAGACCCCGTGATTGCGCTCCGCACCGAATAAAAAAGCGTGCATAATTTCCCTTTTGCGAAACATACTGATTGCAGGAGGGGAAACTTATGCGTATAGTGAATATTATTGCCTATATTTTGGTGATTATCGGCGCGTTGAACTGGGGACTTTTCGGGTTCTTTAATTTCAATCTCGTGTCTACCATCTTCGCGGGCGCAAGAACGGTTGGTTCGGTAATCGTGTACACGCTTATCGCGCTTTCCGCGCTTTGGCTGATTCTTTCGCCGATTCTTACGGGCGGTAGATTGTTGTTCAACGACAGACGCGCCGACTAAAAGAATACAAACGAAAAAACGGACTCGTTCTTTTTACGGAAAGGACGGGTTTGTTTTTTTTGTAAAGCATTGACAAAAGCGCTTTTTTATAGTATAATGTATATACTATAAAAGTTGCGGAAAAGGAAATCCGCAAAAGGAGCAGGATATGGCAAATAATTGGTTGCTTACGACGGGCGCAATCGTCGGAATCGTCGCGGGCGCGATAGGTTTGGTGGTGTTGATTGTCGCGATTTCCATCGTCGTTTGGTGGTTTAAAACGCGTAACGCGTTCGTGCGGTTGAAAAACAAGCTGGAAGAAGCTTGGTCGAATATCGACGTGTTTTTGAAAAAGAGATACGATTTAATCCCCAATCTCGTGGAAACGGTGAAAGGGTATGCAAAGCACGAAAGCGAAACGTTGCAATCGGTAGTGCAAGCGAGAAATATCGCGATGGGCGCGAAAACGCCCGCCGAAAAAGTGGTGGCGGAAAACGGGCTTACCAACTCGTTGAAAACCTTTTTCTCTGTGGTGCAAGAAAGTTATCCGCAACTGCAAGCCAACGCCAACTTTCTCGATTTGCAAGGGCAACTGAAAGGCATTGAAAGCGAGCTGGAAAGTAGCCGTCGTTACTACAACGGCGTCGTGAAATCGTTTAATACGAAGTTGGAAATCTTCCCCGCTTGTATCGTGGGTAAACGTATGGGGGAAGAATATAAAAAACGCCCGTATTTCGAATTGGAAAGCGAAGAAGAACGCAAAAACGTAAAGGTACAATTTTAACGGAAAATGACGGAAATTCGTAAAAAAAAGAAAGGTAGTTTACGGCTTTTTGCGGTGTTGTGCGCGCTCGCTTTACTGCTTGGCGTATGCTTGTTTGGCAACGTTTTTTATCAAAAGGATAGGGGCAGGGTTGCGTTGAACGCGTCCGCGTACGCAAGCGAACCGATTACAATCACCCGTTACGATTTGAAAATGGACGTGCGGAAAAACCGTAAAATATACGTAAACGAAGAAATTAGCATTCGCGTAAACGAATCGGGGGATACGTTCACCCGTTCGTTACCGCTCGAAGGGGACGCGTACGAAATGCAATCGTTAAGCGCGTCCGTTTCAGGCTGTTCGTATAAAATTTATACGGCAAACGATTATTTAAACGTCGATTTTAAATCGCCCGCTTTCTTAAACGCGGGCGATACGTGTACGTATTACATTTCTTATATAATGCAAATCGGCGTGGACGACGTGAAAAACGGTATGCAAATCGACGTGGTGGGTTACGGCTGGCCGTTTTCGTTACGGAACGTAACGGCGGAAATCACCTTTCCCGCGCCCGTGCAAACGTCTACGCTCTATTCGGGCAAATACGGCGCGGACGGCAACGGGGAAAACGTAACGGAAAGCTGGTCGACGGATAGGCGCAAACTCACCCTTTTCGCGCAAGAATTAAACACCTATTACGACGGTGCAAACGGAGAAACGGTGGCGAAAGGCGTTTCCATTCGTTTCGTATTGCCAAACGGCGCTTTGGACGGATTTTTCGTTACGCGCGTGTTTACGGACGATTTGTGGTGGATATTGCTCGTCGGCGTCGTCGTGATTGCCCTTGCCGTCGTTACGCTGTGGAAAACGCGAAAAAGTAGGGAAATTATTCCGATTATCAACGTGAAAGCGCCTGACGAACTCGACCCGCTCCGTATGGGGAAAATTCTCGACGGCGTAGCGGATAACGAAGATATTACGGCAATGCTGTATTATTTTGCCGAGCAAGGGTATTTGTCGATTGATTTATCAAGCGAGAGCAATCCGACGCTGATTAGAAAAACCGAGCGTTTGCCCGAAACCGCGCCCGTGTATCAAAAAACGCTGTTTAACGGGCTGTTCGTTACGGGGGAGCGCGTGCCCGTGTCGGCGTTGAAAGAAAAGTTTTATGCGTACGCGGATAAGGCGTTAAAACAAGTTCCGCCTGTGAAACAGTACGAAAACAAATCCTTTTTCGGATTTATTTTCGGTGGGATTTTAGGCGGTTTAACGGCGCTACTCATTCCCTTGCTTTTGTCCCTTTTCAAAATCGGGCACGGCTACGTCTACGCGTTTGGCGGGATTTTAATATTGCCTATCGTGGGCGTGTTGGTGATTGAGCGTATTCGCGAAAACTACCGTTTTAAATGGAAAAAAGGCAAACTTTCGGCGTTTTTGTGGTTGGAAATTGGCGTGGCCGTCCTTTCCGTTTTGCTGTTTACAGCCTTTCCCGCCAAGCATTTTACGCTGGAAGGAGAACGGTTTTTCGTGGGAATATTCGCTTTTTTACCCGTGTTTATTTGCGCAAACGCGTTGTCGAGAACGGAAAAATATTGCGAAACGCTGGGGCAAATACTCGGGTTTAAAGATTTTATCGTCGTAACGGAAGAAGAACGGATTCGTTTTATGTTGCAAGAAAACCCCGAGTTGTATTATAAAATTTTGCCGTACGCGCAAGTGCTCGGCGTTACGAAAGAATGGCAAGATAAGTTTAAGGGGATTCTTTTACAACCCCCGACTTGGTGTGAAAATTCGACGTTTACGGTGTTTGATTATATGATTTTAAACGGCATTATGCGCCGTATGGCGTGGAATATGATGGTGCGCCCGCAACCCAAGAGCGGTTCGTTTGCCGGCAAAAGCGGTGGTGGCGGAAGTTTCGGCGGTTTTGGCGGTGGCGGACACGGTGGCGGTGGCGGTGGCTGGCGCTAAAAAGTTTTTGGGATAATAAAATAAAAATCACGAACCTTTTCAGTTCGTGATTTTTTTATATAAATAAGGAGAAGTAAGCATATAAACGCTTGTTAAATAAACGGTTAAATATTCGTTTCTTCCGTTAAAACGGGGGAGTTTTTCGCAAACCGTTTCACCGATTCTACGGCGTTTTGACAGCGGTGTTTGGTTTTGTAATGTTCGCCAAGACAAAGCAGTTGCCCGTTGCCGTTTAACAGTTTGTAAATGTAATCGCCACGCTTGGTAAGCGAGATGCGGAAATTGCCTTTTTCAATGTTCGTTTTATGCGTTTGAATACCGTTCACCGCGCCGATATAGGTGGTGTATTCTTCGCTGGACAAGAGTTTTTCGCCGTTGTTTGCAAACAGTTCGAAGTAGTACAATTTTTCGCCGTTTGCGCCGTCGTACGAAGTAATAATCCATTTTCCGTTATAACCGTCCGCAAGTTCCAAAACTTCCGTATCGTCGTCTACGGGCACTTTAATCACTTTATCTTGCACCACTTCGTCAATCACCGCCGTTTTCGCAAACCGTTTCGTCGATTCGATAGCGCTTTCGCAACGCGTCAACGTCTTGTAATTTTCACCCGTGCAAAGTAAGGTGTTTTTGCCGTTTAACAGTTTGAATATGTAGTCGCCTTTCTTGGAAAGGGTGTCCCCAGGGCTTTACGGTGACTACCGAGGCCTGCACCAAATACTACGACGACGGCCAGGTCATCGCTCCGGAAATCAAGGCTCAGATCTTTGAGTACCTTGAAAAGGTTGAAGAAATCAACGGCAAGCGCTTCGGCAGCGTTACGAACCCCCTGCTGGTTTCCG
>JAZNIR010000141.1:0-18373 GCA_045577595.1 Candidatus Scatosoma sp. | reverse complement strand
ATTCCCGGCTACGGCGAAGACGAAGCAATCGACATTTGCGGAAGGAATCGCGCGCATTGTGAAGAATACGTCGAGCACGTCTATACGGGCAGAACGTGTACGCTTATTATAAAAGAAATTTTTAAACTTGACGGCGTGCACGAATTATTAGGCGGTTTCGTCGCCTTTACGTTTGATAACGTGGAGGTGGAAGAATGACGGTTTGGTATGAAATTTTGATTATTTCCGCGTTTACGGTTAGCATAGTAGATTTTTTCGTTTTGATACATCTTTTAAACGAATCAGAAAAACCGAAAAAAAGAGACAAAAAAAGTAAAACTGACGATTATGAACGCCACGTGCACGAGATGAGCGAGAGAATATCCGCGAAAGAAATAACAGAAAAGGACGCGCAAATTTTTGAACTTCGCAACCGCGTAGCTAAACTGAAACAAAAAAACGCGGTTTTGGAAATGGAAAAAGAAGAAAACGACAGGTGCATTGATAGTTGGGTAAACAATTATAACGAATTAGTGTATAAAAATCAGGATTTAAGATTGCAGTTGAAAGCGAAAGAGCAGGCGTTGGTCGATTTGCAAAAAGATTACGCGGAATTGAAAGAAGCACAGGAGCTCGCTATTATGCGTCCGCAAAGGGGGACGGAAGAATGAGCGCGTTTGACAAAATAGATTGGTTAATGGTGAAAGAGATTATGAAGCTCGGGATTGCGGTGTCAATAGTTTTTGTGCTGATTATGCTTTCCGTGAGTTTTATCAAAGCAGGTGGATTTTCGGACGAAATAAAACCGCATTGGGAAAAGGAAGCGCGAAAACAACGTCGCAAAAACGCCGGCAAGGAATTTCCGGATTTGCGAAACTATCACCCGGCGAACCGGGCATTGTTGCAAGATAATCCGAAGTGGCTTGAAATGCTGTACAAATAAGCGGATTCGTCCAATCCGTACGTGGAAATTAAATTCCCAAAGGAGAACGACAATGAAGAAGGACACGGTGATAATTCTTCCTGGTCAAATCTCGATTGACGAAATATTGGGGGACGGGGAAAAATGAGCTTTTACATAAAAGGAAAAACGGGCGATGAAATTTACGGCGAATACGTAGAATCGGACGTTAAATTCGGACCGTTTGACACGTGGTTGCAAGCGTATGCATACGAATTGGAAATCGAAGACGAAAAATATATAAATGGTTGCAACGTGTATTTTGGATTGTACATAGAAGAAGAAAAGGAGCAAGGCAATGAAGAAGGACAAACAAGACAAAAAGATGACGGAAAAGGAAAAGGCGACGCGGGCGCAGTCAATCGAGCTTGTCGCGCATTGGGCGTTGGCGGCGTTAAATAAAATTATCAATTTAAACGTAACGAAAGAGCAAGTGCCAATCGAGCAGGAAAAGAAACGGTTTTACGACGATTTAAGCGCGTCGCTTACGCGGGCTTTCCGGAAAGACGCAGTGCAGGCGGACGAAAAGAAAGAAACGCTGGAAAAGCCGTCGTTTGAAACGGAAATCGTTACCGATTGGGAAGCTACGGCAAAAGCGATGCGCGCGATTGCCGAAACGGCGATTTCCCCGCTGTCGTTGCTGTTTAAAGACGACGGGGAGAAAAAATGAAAGTTTTTGCAATTATCGGAATTATCGCGACGGTAGGTGTTTGCCTTGTTGCGATTTGGTGTTTGTTTCACGTGATACGGCAAGCGATTTTGCGGAAGAAATACGCCGTTAAAATCAAAGACGGCGTGTATACGGGCAAAATGCCGGATAATCGCGTGTGGTGTTTCGGACGGCAACAGGAAGGCGAATATGCCGTAGAAATGACGAACGAAGAATGGGAGAAAAAACGAGATGAAAACGCAGAAAAAAAGTTTGATTAACATTATCGGCAGTATTTTAGCGGCGTTATTTATCGGCGCGCTCGTGTTATCTTTCGCGCGTTCGTGCAAAAAGGACGAGCCGTATCGCGAACCGAGCTTGCCAACGACGGGCACGCTGAACGCGCGTTTGGCGTCGGCGGTTGGCGACGTGGAATTGTCGTTGCCGGAAAATATGACGTTGTCGGTGAACGACGGTGGCGAAACGGTGCTTGGAAAAGCGGGCGCGAATATTACGCTTGACGGTGGTAAAAGTGGTGTAATCAATGCGATTGGCGGGAAGCATAGCGTTATTCGAGCGGGAAACGCGGGAAGTTTGACGTTTAAAAACTTTACGATTAACGATTGCACGGACGATTCGATAAGCGGGTACGGGAATTATTTATATTTCGGTGGCGACGTAACGTTTGAAAATTGTACGATTACCGATTCGATTTATTTTTATAAAGGCAATAGCGCGACGTTTAAAAATTGCAAATTTTCTTCGACGATTGCCAATCAATACAGCGTATGGATAGGCGACGGTACGGCGACATTCGAGCGTTGCACGTTTAACGGTTTTCGTGGTTTGAAAGTTCACGAGTTTAAAGATTTGCCACAAGACGTAAAGTCTGTTGACGTTGATACGTGCCTTTTTTACAGCTTGACGAATAAGCCGGGAATTGCGATTGGTGCGCTTGACGAAAATTCGTCGGTACGCGTAACGGGGAGCACGTTTGACAAATGCTTGTCGTGGGACACGGTGGGAAGCTTGACGGGCGTTGACGGTTTTTACGAATGCGATACGCCTTTGGCGGATTTTTCGTTTTCGGAAGAAAACAATACGATTACGAATATACGATATAAAATTTCGTATAAATGGTATTCTTTGGTAAAAGAAATTGAAGACATACCGCCGTTAATGTTTAAGACCGACGCGAATTATCCCACGTCGTACGTTGCCGGTGAAGAAACGAAAATCGACGATTTGGGGATTTGGAAGGAAAATTCGAGCGTGTCGTACGAATTTGAAGGGTGGTTTTTCGAGCCTATGTGTTCGGAAGAATCGGCGTTCGACGGCGTAATTACGGCGGATATGACGGGCGATATTGTCGTGTATGCGCAAATTGCGATTTGGGTTGGCGTTGGTAATTCTTCGACAAGTGAACTACCGTCCATTCCAATTTTTGAAGCGACGAATCCATACGTAGACGATTGCTATGATAATCTCGATACTTTCGGGGAACGATAAAAAATGAAAAAATATAAAAAACCCGTGCTTGTCATCGTGGCAATCGAAGACATAATACGGGAAACGTAAAGGAGATAAAACAATGAAAAAACAAAAAGTTTTGACGGGAATTTTAAGCGCGTTTATGCTGTGCGCGTTCACGGCGTTTGGGTTTGCCGGGTGTAAAGACGATAACGCGTCGGCAAACTTGCCGGAAACGCCCGTCGTGCCACCTGTTGTGCAAGAGCCCGCCTATGACGGCGTGATTTTAAAAGACGGCGAAACGTATTCGCTTTGCGCTAACGCGGCGTTTTTAGGCGCGGACGTCGTAACGACTTCCGAAACGGGCGACGTGGAATTTATGCCGGTAGCGGCGACGTTCACGGCAACGGTTGAGCCTTCGGACGCACCGCAAAACGTAACGTGGGCGGTTGCTTTTGTCAATCCTTCTTCCGATTGGGCGAAAGGAAAAACGGCAACGGATTACGTAACGGTTGATTTGGTGGACGAAAGCGTGTCGACGGAGATTCGCACCGTTTGTCGCAAGCCGTTTGGCGAACCAATCAAATTGATTTGTACGAGCGTTCAAAATCCGAGCGTTACGGCGGAATGTGTGCTCGATTTCGTGCAAAGCCCGCAAAACGTTGCGTTGACGTTCGGCGACGATTTACCGATAAATCTTGGCGGTGTTACGCCATTATATATCGAAGTCAACCCGAATGGCGCCGGGGTAGGTGGTAGTAAAAACGTAGTTATTGATACGTACGATGCGTACACAATTGCGGACACGTTTACTTATCAAATAGATTTACTCTCCCCGTATTTATATTATCACGGTAACATTCCCGATTATGAAAGTGTTTTAACTGAATACGTTAACCCGTTTATTGCAAATCAAAAATATAATGACGGCGCGGGGGAATATGCAAGTTTCTATAACGACGGATATTTTAAGTTAAATTTAACAGAAGAAGATACAAGTTTTCGTCAAAATTGGAATGACGGCTACGTTATGGGTAATTTGGATATTAGTGATTTATATTTAAATTATCATTATATTTCGCATTCTGGAATGATGCAAAGTAGACCACACGCTCACAGGGGGTTTGGTTTCGTTTACACGTCCGATGAAAGTAATTGTGATTATTCAGCAAAAACGGGTGGTTTGGCGAATTTATATACCACGTATTCCGATAAATTCGTTGACGGTGTTTGGAGCGATTGTATCGAAGAAGGCAGTATGTGGACGCTTCGATTAACGCTTACGGGTACGTATAAAACGTTTGAATATATATCGCTTTTGGAATTGGAAGGCTTTACGAATAATCCAATTGCAAAAAGTATCACGCTTTCGGCAAACGATTACAAATTTTAAGGGGTAAAAGCGAATGAAAAAAATCGGAAAGAATATGCAAATTGTTTTTTACGTCGTATTCGCCGTGCTTGCAGTGGCGGCGTTCGCGTTGATTTTTTCGCTGTCGAACGGTTTCACGCAAAAAGTCAATACGTTTATGCTTGTCGACGGAAACAATTATATTCTTTCCAACGAATACAATATGCGCTGGACGGAGCAGAAAACGTTCACCGTGCACCACTTCAAAGACGACACGAAAATAACGGCGAAAATCGAGCCGCTTTTGCTGGCAAACGATTTCACGTTTACAATGAACGGCAAAGAATACCGCTGGAATAAAGATATTGTCCGCGCCGACGTGGACATATCGCGGTATATCGAAGCGGTGGTGAACAACACGGCAAACACGGTTACGGTAATCGGCACGGTAAGTGCAGCGCTGGAAGAGTTTGCGACGGCAAGCGGGGCAACGCTGGAAAACGTGGGAATCATTCCACAAGAAGATATGTTGCGTTTAATCGTCGCGTCGGGCGGGTCGACAATTTCCGTTGAATTTTCCGTAGCGGCAAACGTGCAAAGCATTAAGCTTGACAAATACGAATACAAATTCGATTAAAAATTATGAAGAATAACAAATTCCAAAATTTCATAAAACGCGTGTGTGCGTGCGTGTGTGCGTTGATTTTAGCCGTACCGTTTGGAAGTTTCCAAGCGGTTTTGCCCGTTTACGCGGAAACGGAAAACCGTTTCGATTATACGTATATTGAAGACGATTTGAAAGGCGAAGACGGAAGCGAAGAATGGAAGGAATTACCGTTCGTCGAAGACGCCGCGCCGAGCTTGTATTTATTTGCGGAATATTGCTATTCGGAAAACGCGCTGATTCGCGCCGAGAAATACGGGCTGTACGTGTACGTGTACAATCCAGGCGCAGAGATAATCAATCGAGCGGGCGCGAATGCGATTCAGCTTGCGACGTCGTACGGGGCGGACGGTGAGCCGAACGATTTCGAGAAATTCCCGTTAAAATATTGCGACAATACGTCGGGGGAATTTGACAAACTCATTTATAAATTCCGTGTACTTGGTATCGAGCAAATTTTATCAAACGTCGTCCCTATGGACGAAAAAAACGGCAAACGACGTTATGATATAACCGGAATCGAATTGCAAACGGGGGAAGCAAAATTGCCCGTTGATTACGGCGTTTCGTGGACGTATTATTTTAGCGGTTACGCGAAAGGCTGTTCGGGCAATAACGACGAATCCACGTTAACCGTTGAAAGAAAAGATTTTGAAACGGTTTCGCTTGAATTAAAGCACGCGAATTACCGGCACGGATTTGTTGAAAATATAGCGGACGATTTGAACACCGTTTATTTTTCCGTGCCGGAAAAGTATTTCACGAAGTACGGCAATTTGCAAAAAATTAAAGCCGAATGGTACGAATACAAAACGTCTTATCAATTTGTAACGAGCGATTTAGACTGTTACAACAGATTATATAATTTTATTGGCGTAGATATTGGACGTCATACTGATTTTGCAACGTTGTCAGATAGGGTTTTTTGGGACGAAAAAGACGGATTTAGAATTCATAATGGCGTACAAGTTTCTTCAACATTTTTTAGCAAAGGATATAACGGTGAAGTCGAAGCATTAAACCCGACAGGCTGGGACGATGATTGGACTTATACGGAAGATTACGAAGCAATACCGCGTATGGATTGGCTTTTCCCGCGTTCTGGCGTAACGACGCGGAATGATTATAAAGTACCGCGCGCGGACGTAATCAAATATATGGATTGGTATTCGTCCGACCCGTTGTCGTCTTCGCAAAATAAAATATTAGGCAAATACGCGGAAAATTTATTCGTGGACAGTATAGACGAAGACCGCATTCAATATCTTGCCAATCCCGCAGAAAAGAGGGGGTATGTATGCCGTGAAATCGACGCGGGGCAAACAGAAAATCTTATTCAAAAAAAAGACCAGTCTTTTTGGGATATATTTTGGAATGGTTTACAAACGGAGAGTTTGGAATTTTCACCAATAGTCGATTTAACGGAAGATAAAGCGAAAATTCTTGCAATGGACGCAAATATATTTGCGTCTACGTATTTAATCGGAAACCAAGACAAAGACCAAGTATTCGCCGACGTAAAAGCTATGCTGGAAGAAGGCGAACACCCGATTTTGTTCCGCTTTGCCGTAACGGACTACTATGCCAGCACGGCGCGTTTCGATACGGCAGGTGATAGAAGTGGTATTTTTGATAAAATGATAGCAATGTCCGACCCGGACGGTTACGTCGCACAACAAACGGTATTTTTAAACTTTGACATTATCACGTTGACGTTCCGCAAAGACGGGGCTGAAAAGGTAATCGGTGTGGTGGCGTCGCCGATTGACATTATCAACGGGCTTGACCCGCCCGATAATTTGGACGTACCAAAGGGCTGTAATTTATGGGCGGTAATCGCGTACATAATTCTTGCGATATTGATTGTTTGGGCAATCAAGGGCATAAGCCGTGCGCGCGAAAAATACAAGCTGGACGAGATATTCAGGAACACGAAGAAATGATACGAAAAATCATTCGAAAAATCAAAGACCATAAAGGATTATTTTTCCGCCTTATCGCCTACGTGGGCGGGGGAACGATAATCGGATATTTGATATTCACAGGCACAAGGGCGTTTTAATGGAAGGGAAAGCAAGATTTAACAAGACGGAAACAACACTACTTCGCGTCATCACGTGCATATTGATTGCACTTTCGGTTTCCCTAACGTTCACGCGATTTTCCGTCGTTTTCGAGCGCACGAAACAAGCCTTCGAAGATTGCGGGCGCACGCTTGCATATCACGTTCTTGGCTGGGTGAATCAACACGGAAAAATCAAAACGACGGTACAAGAAATGCCGTCGAATATGTCCGCGTTGTTGCCGTTGTCGTGGGCGGAATTTAAAGCGGGAATGACGGTGTTTGGACACTTGCTTATCAATAAATACAATCTTGCCGCATATTTTGCGTGGATTGGTGGCGTGTTTTACAACGTCGGCGGAGTGCTCTTGCCGTGTTTAATCTTGCTTGGATTTTTCGTTGGCGTAATGTGGCTTTTATTCCGCATTCCGGATAACGAAAAGGGTTGTGATTCCGCGCCCCTTCGAGCGTGGAAATTCCTTGAAGATTTGATATGGTGTCCGATAAAAAATTTCGTGTGGGATTATTTATCCTATCTTGTCATCGAAGGGCGGAAATTCGCCGTTGTGCTTTGTATCGTTTGGGCGGTAAATTTAAACGTCATCACTATTGCGCTGGAAACGCTGGCGTGGATATTGTGGGTTTGCTGGTCGCACGGGTTTTCCAATATATTCTTGCAGATTGCAAAACTATTCGCGGACGTAAGCGTTTTATTCCAAACGTTGCCGGTGTGGCTGTTGTTTTTAATCGGTTACGGTATATTTACCCTTTGGCGTCGCGCCGTTGGCTTTGCGAAGCTCAAAGACGACGAAGCGTCCAACGAACGGTTTTTGCGCCGTTATCCTGGTATGTTACTTTTAACCGGTCCGCCACGTGCGGGAAAAACGAAAGGGATTACGGATATGGCGTTGACGCAAGAAGTCGTTTTCCGAAAGATTTGTGAAAAGCAAGCGCAAAAACGGCATATGCAATTCGAGCATTTTAATTGGGAATGCGTGCGGAACAGTATCAAGGAAATGCGAAAACGCGTGCGGAATTTCAATCTTGAATTTATCCGCGAATTATTCCCGTTTTTAAAGCTTTGTTTTCAGTATAGGGCGATATTACACCCTACCGTGTATAAGAACATTTTAACAAAGTTACACAATATCGGGTATCAAGCGGACGATTTTATATTCGGTTACGATTATAAAAAATACGGTATGGAATACGACGACGGTTTGACAATTATTGACGTATTCGAATGTGCGGAATTATACGCGGAGAATTTCTCTATTTATTCCGCGCCTACGCCGTTGATATTCGGCAACTATCCAATCCGTACGCAAATCCAATGGAAAGATTTCGGGCATTATCCGATTATGAAAGCCGATTTCTTTAAATTGTCGACGCGCAAACGCAAAGAAATTTCCCAATTTTGCCATATCGTAAATCACGATGCATCGCGTCTTGGTTTGAAAAAAGACCCGAACGGGATATACAACGACGCATACGATATGGGCGTGCGCGTTCTTTCGGAAATCGGAAAAGAGCTCGGAAATCAAATCACCAATCGCGAATATAACAAAGAAAAGGGGAAAGCACCGACGAGCAATCCCAACACCGATTTATGGACGGTAGACGCGAAGATGATTTCGCACGGTACGTACGTGGACGGAACGGCAATCACGCGCACGTTCGGCGACGAGCAACGCAGTATGTCCGTGCAGGCGGACTTCCGCGAATTGGGCTACGAATGCAAGGTTGCCCGGAAAGAAGATAAAGAATATATCAAATTACCGTTTTTCGCGCTGGATACGGCGGTCTATCTCGTGGCGGATAAAATAATGGAAAAGGCGTATAAATTCTTCGAATCGCGACACGGTTTAAACACGTTAACGTATTACTTAATCAAGAAAATTTACAAGGTAATTTTCAATCATTATCATCGAAATAGAAATATATTCGGCGGGTACAATCTCGAATGTGATATGAAGGATTGGGCGGGCGACGACGAAGAAAAAGGCAAACGCCGGAAACGTCGCGTTGAAAATTACAAAATATCATACGTGAAGGTACATTCGGGCACGTACAACACCGCGTTTTGGTCGACGCCGTACCGTCAAAAATTCAAACGTTCGAAGGTGGGCGGATTGGATAATACGCCACAATTCACGGGGCTTGACGTTACGATAAACCAAATGGAATTTATGAAATCGCATTTCAACGAAAAGGTATTCAAACTTTACGGAATGGAAATGGAATCGCCGTACGAATGGAAACGTGCAGCGATAAACGAGCAAATATCCGATTTCTTGGGAAACGTGGCATAAATGCTGGGGTAAAGGGGCATTGCCCCTTTAATAGCCCGAAAAACGCGTAAGAATGAACGTGCGAAAGGCAGGGCAGGGATAAGGCAAGGGCGCGCAGTCGAGCCGTTCACGCTTAATCAGCCCCGCCGTAGGCGGAAAAGAAGAAACAACCCCGAAAAAGAAAAATCAACCCAACAAAGTTGGGCGTTGCGCGGAAAAAGATATATACGCGCTGTCGGGGTTACGGACAAGTAGCAAAGTTGCGTAAATCTTGGGGGGATTGTGTCATTAAAAAGCGCTGGCAATGCCAAGCTTTTTGAGCACAAGCCCCAAGAACCGCACTTGCCGTTGGGGGCGAGCGCGTATATATCCCGCGCAACGTTGTGTGTGGGTGAATGTATTGAATAATGTCGCGGGAAGCGCGGGCAATATTCAATCACTGACGTTGGCGCGCTTTGCGTCGCTAATCGTTGGGCGGGGCATCGAAAAACGGCAAATTTTTACCAAAAAATCAGCAAAAATCAAAATCGAATGAAACGTATCACATTTCAGACGTCGAAAAAGTAATACAAAACAGGCGCGGAAAATGTAATACGCGAAATAGGGGGTTAAAATGGCGAAAATCTCTGACGGCGAACTTAACCCGACAATGGACAAAGTGATGCAATATTTACACGTAGAGCTAAAAGACGGCGCAAAACGCGTTTCGTATTCGAAGATTGCCAAGAAATACGGCAAGTCGTATCACTCTATTAAGTATTCGATTGATAGACTTTGTAAAATGGGTATGTTACACGTAGTAATGATTAAAGGCGAAGCGGCATTGTCGCTTTAAACGAAAAAACGAGCGAGAAGGTTTTTATGGCAAACGTAACAACACAATCGAATCCAGGATATATTGGGGTGGCTTATCCAACGTTGCGCGGACGTACGCCTTTTGCGGCAATCGTGCGTTCTGTGGCGGAATTTTTCGGAAAAAAGGGCTGTGTGTGGGGGTATGGCGCTTTTCGTGAGAAATTGGCTATATCGAAAACGACGGCGTGGCGGAATTTATCCAAAATCAAAGACGAAGACGGATTTTCCGTTGCAATGGGCGAAAAAAGTGGCTGGATTCATTACAACGGGGAACTTAAAAAAGAAACGCATATCCGCATCGAATATTGGTTTCTTACGGAAAAATTCACGTTTACCTATAAAAACAAGGAAACGGGCGAGATAAAAACCGTAGTACGTTCATTGACGCCTTGCGAAGTGTTGTGTTTGGCGTTTATCTATACGCACGCGCGTAATAATAAGGAAAAGACGGCTGACGGTATGCCGAAGAATCAATGCGAATGTACATACCGCGATATGGCGGGCAGATTGGATATGGCGGAAGAAACGGCTTGTCGCGCCGTACAGGAGCTTATCGCTGCGGGCTTGGTAAATCAACAGATAAAAGGATGGAGCAAACAAGCAAGCATTTTTAAAATCAACTGGAAAGCAGTCAAACCGTACGCATTGGCGCATAAACGCGTAAAAAAGGCGGAAACGAGTAAGCAAGACAACGTGGCGGTTGCCGGTAACGTGCAAACGACGTCGCTGGCTGTGGACGCACGGAAGAAGGCTATCGAAGACGTGAACGCAAGAAGTGAACGCGAACGTTATTATGCCCGACTTCGCGAGCAGGCGCAAAATCGCGCGGACCAAGCGTTGGAACGTGCAAAGTCCAACGTTGAATTTAAGAACGTGGACCGTGCGCTTTCCAAAATGGAAATCGAACTTGCCAAAGTGGAGCTGTACAAGCCGGAAGAACTCGGCGATTTGTTGGTGAAACGGCAACGGCTTACGCGGGAACGGGAAGTTCTCCTGTCGCGCTTGGGTATCTCTGCGCGTGATTTGCAACCGCAGTATCGCTGCTCGAAGTGTTCGGATACGGGATTTAATACGAAAAACGGAAAATCGTGTGATTGCTATCCGAAAGGGGGCAGGACGTGATGCAACGTTTCAATAGTAGGTGTAGGCGAACTGAATAAAAAAAGAAAAGCGTGGACGAGCTCCGCGCTTGTAGTCGTGTAATAATTAAAAAGAATCGCAAAGCTTGACGGAATAAACGACGTCAAGTTTTATTTTTTTGAAAATATATTGATAAAATGAAATCGGCAATTTCGAAAGGTCATTTCAAAAAGTCAAGGATATTACATTAAATATAGAAGAAAGATTATGTTAATATAGTGCGCGCACGAGAAAGGGTGCATCGCGCAAATAGGCGCCGATGGCGCCGGTGAGAATGTACGAATTAAGAAAGGGCGCGGAATCGCGCCCGGAAAGACGGCAAAAATTAAAACGGTGGACGCAAGGAAATTGCCCGATGTTTATCCAGGATAAAAAGGCTTTTAAATAGTACTCGCGCTTTCGGTAAAAAATGTTGACTTTTAGACAACTTTTTTTTAAAAACGGGCATAAAACAGTTGACAAATAGTCAACATTATAGTATGATAGTATTGTAAAACGTTGGAGGTACAAAAGACAAATGCCAATCACACCGAAAGAAATGGTAAAAATACTTGAAAAGAATGGTTTTGAAAAAATCAGTCAAAAAGGCTCGCACCTAAAAATGCGAAACGAAAAAGCGGGAATATCCGTCATAGTGCCAATGCATTCAAAGGATATTCCGCAAGGAACGGAAAAAGCAATATTAAAACAGGCGGGGCTGAAATAAGCCCCCGCCAAAAGCAAAAAAATAAAGAAGGAGCGTAATATTATGAAAAATAAAATTTATCCTGCGGTATTTCACGCGGAAGAAAAAGGTTATAGTGTAAGCTTTCCCGATTTGGAAGGTTGTTTTACGAACGGGGAAACGTTGGAAGAAGCTTTTGCAATGGCAAAAGAAGCGTTGGCGTTATATTTAGACGATATGCAAGAATTACCCGCGCCGTCGAAAATGCAAGACGTGAAAGTGGAAGACGGGGAAACGGTTATGCTTGTAGAAGCTGATAACGCGGACGATATCGTGTATATAAAAAAATCGGAAGTGCCGAAATATATTGCAAACGGCTTGGAAGAAAGGGGCTTAACAAAGAGCCAAGTTGCCTTTATACTTGACGTAGACCGTTCGTATTTAACACATATCGAAAAGGGCGAACGTGTACCGTCTGTTGATATGGCAAAGAGAATCGGTATTCTTTTGGGCTTCGATTGGAAAGTATTTTATACAAATAACGAAGGAATTTAAAAAAATAAAACCGCATATGCGGTAAAAGTCGAGAAATCAAGCGAAAAAAGGGGCGTTGTTGTTGGGTTTTGCTTGGGTAAAGCAAAACAAGTATGAAATTTGCATAAAAAATCGACAATTTCAAAAAAACTGAACGCGGTTCAATTCCTGTCGACCGCACCAAACAATTAAGCACCCTTTGCGGGTGCTTTTTTGTTTAGTGTTGTAGATAGTCGCGCGAACGGCATATTTCTATGCAGGTTCACGCGAGAAACGTCCGCACGGTTGGGTTGGGCGTATTGCAAAAACAGTCGGCGTTTCGACGCTCTGCCCAAAGGCCCCCCGCAATGCCCTATACGGCAAAAATTTAAAACGAAGTCAAAAAAATTCTTGCCGAAACGGTTGACTTTTATACACTTTATATTTTATAATAAAAGTATCTTTTATTTTTTATTTCTATATAAAAGAAAAAACGAAGACGGCGAAAAAGCCGTCAACGTAGACGGAGGGACAAATGAACAATATTTTAATGATTATCGTATTGTTCGCCGTAGTGCTTGCGGTAGGTTTCGCCGCCCTTAATTTCTGTCTTGTAAGAAAGCTGAAAGAGGGCACGGAGCGTATGCAAGAAATTGCGGCGGCAATCAGAGAAGGCTCGAACGCCTTTATTCGTTACGAATATAAAATCGTAGCGATTATCGGTAGCGTTATCGCGGTGCTACTCGGCGTCGTAATTTCGTGGGAAACGGGCGTTACGTTTGCCGTCGGCGCGTTGATGAGCGCAATGGCGGGCTTGGTTGGTATGAAAATCGCCACGTACGCCAACGTTCGCGTAGCAAACGAAGCAAACAACACCAGAAACACGGGCAAAACGGTGAAAGTAGCCTTTCGCGGTGGTTCGGTTATGGGGCTTTGCGTAGCGGGTTTTGCATTGCTTGGTATTTTGATTGTATATTTCGTTTTCGGCGTCGGTATGAATATGCTTTCGGTTACAAACGGCGTGGTAAAAACGAAAGTCAATCCGATTACGGGGCAAAAATACACCCTTTCGTTAATCCTTTCGGGCTACGCGCTTGGTTGTTCGATTATTGCAATGTTCAACCGCGTAGGCGGTGGTATTTACACGAAAGCGGCGGATATGGGCGCGGACCTTGTTGGTAAAACGGAAGCGCACATTCCCGAAGACGACCCCAGAAACCCCGCAACGATTGCAGACAACGTAGGCGACAACGTCGGCGACGTAGCAGGGCTTGGCGCCGACCTTTTGGAAAGTTACGTAGGCTCGATTCTTTCGTGCGCGATTTTGGCAATCGAACTGTTTATGCACAACGCGTTCACGTCGGTTACGCTCTATTCGAAGATGATAGCGTTCCCGATTTTGTTTGCGGGAATCGGCTTGGTTTCTTGCGTTTTGGGCATCGCGTTCCCGCTCGTGAAGAGAAAGCTTTCCGACAATCCGCACTTCGAACTGAACTTGGCAACTTGGATTTCGGCGGGCTTGGCAATCGCGCTCGGTTTCGTACTGACGTTTTTCCTTTTCAAAAACGAGAGCGTAACGGAATTAAAATCGCTTGGATTTAGAGCGGGTAAATTAACCCCTTGGATTTCGGCGGCAATCGGTATTGCGGTAGGTATCGTTATCGGTATGATTTCCGAATACTACACCAGCTACGATTTCAAACCGACGAAGAAAATTGCGCAAGCAAGTAAAGAAGGTCCTGCGCTCACGATTACGCAAGGTATGGCGACGGGTATGATTTCTTGTATGCTTCCCGTCGTATGTCTCGGTGCGGCAATCTTTTCTTGCTACGTGCTTGGCGGAATGTACGGCGTCGGTTGTGGCGCTATGGGTATGCTTTGCTTTGTAGCGACAACCGTTTCGGTGGACACCTACGGCCCGATTAGCGACAACGCGGGCGGTATTGCGGAAATGAGCGGATTGGATAAAGAAGTGCGTACGATAACGGATAAATTAGACAGCGTAGGCAATACGACGGCGGCAATCGGGAAAGGCTTTGCCATCGGTTCGGCGGCGCTTGCAACCGTTTCTATGATGAGCAGTTACTTATATACCTTTATGGAAACTTTGATTTTGAACGTCATTTCCCGCGACGTACTCGTCGGCGCGGTAGTCGGCGCGGCGCTCCCGTATTTGTTTAGCGGTATGCTTATCAACTCGGTGGCGAAAGCGGCGAGAAATATGGTAAAAGAAGTTAGACGGCAATTTAAAGAAATACCGGGCATTTTAGACGGCACGGCGCGTCCCGATTATAAAACGTGTATCACGATTTCTTCGCAAGGCGCGTTGAAAGAAATGATAGCGCCCGCGCTCGTAGCAATCGCATTCCCCGTCGTTTGCGGATTCTTGTTCGGCGCGTACTTTGTCGGCGGTATTTTGATTGGTTCGACGTTGTCGGCGATTATGCTCGCCATCTTTACGGGCAACGCAGGCGGTGCGTGGGATAACGCGAAGAAGTATATCGAATCGGGCGGTGTAGAAGGCGCAGGCAAGGGCACGCCCACCCACGACGCGTCGATTGTCGGCGATACGGTAGGCGACCCGTTGAAAGATACGGTTGGCCCGTCGCTGGATATTTTAATTAAGATTATGAGCACGATTTCGCTCGTATGCGCGACGGTATTTTCCAGATTTAATTTAATGTCGTGGCTTTTCTAACAAGCAAATAATAAACGCAAGCGGACGTTCGATAAAGGGCGTCCGCTTTGTTTTTTTACAATCCTACGAAAATCCACGCGCCGTTAAATAGCAGTTGCACCTTTTACAACCGTCATCATTTTTTCGACGGTAGCAGATTTAACGGTGGTAATTTCGTACAATAAAAACCTTGCGTTTTTCAAACGCAAGGTTTTTTAAACGGAAAATTTATTTTAATAAATCGCCTACGCCGTTCAGCACGTATTTGGGGCGGTAGGGGAAGGTGGCGATATCTTCCTTTTTCGTAACGCCCGATAAAACGAGCACGGTGTCGACGTTCGATTCAATCCCCGCGATAATGTCGGTGTCCATTCTATCGCCGATAAACGCAATGTCCGCGCTGTGGCAGTCAATCAGTTTCAAGCCGTGTCGCAACATCAACGGATTGGGCTTTCCGACGAAATACGCTTTCTTGCCCGTTGCAATTTCAATCGGCGCAATGAGCGCCCCCGTCGCGGGCATAATCCCTTTTTCAGTAACGCCCACCGTGTCGGGATTTGCGCCAATCAGCTTTGCTCCGCGATTGACGAGTTCAATCGCTTTTTCCAATTTTTCAAAACTGTACGTCCGCGTTTCGCCAAGCACCACGTAATCGGGATTGACGTCGTTCATATAAATTTTCTTGTCGTACATCGCTTTGGTAAGCGCCGCTTCCCCAATCACGTACGCGGTGCAGTGGGGGGCTTGGTTGTGTAAAAATTCCGCCGTCGCCATAGCGCTGGTGTAGAAATGTTCGGCGGAAACTTCCAAACCCATTCTCGCAAGTTTCATACTCAATTCGTGTGGCGTTTTTTCGGGGCTGTTCGTCAAAAACACGAATTTTTTATCCTTTTCAATCAGCCAGTTTACGAAATCTTTCACGCCGTCAAGAATTTTATTGCCGTGATAAATCACGCCGTCCATATCGCATATAAAGCCTTTCTTGTTTAATACTTCGTGCATTTTCAAACTTTCTCCTACTATTTAATTTGTAATTATCTTACGGTACTTATTCCCCGTCTTTTCTGGTGGCAAGCCACACCATCAGCACGGACACGTCGGCGGGGTTTACCCCCGAAATTCTACCCGCTTGCCCCAAGTTCAACGGGCGCACGCGGTTTAATTTTTCCCGCGCTTCCAAACGCAAGCCCAAAATATCGTCGTAATTCACGTTTTTAGGCAACGCCTTTTCTTCCAACCGTTTCGCCTTTTCAATCAACTCGACGCCTTGCTTTAAATATCCTTCGTATTTCACGGCAATTTCCGCCGTTTCGCGCACGTCTTTCGCGTAATTTTCAAACACCCCAAAATGCGCAATAATATCTTTTAAAGGAACGGAACGTTTAATCATATCGGCGTACGAAACGCTCCCGCTCGTTTGTTCGTATCCGTAATTTTTCAAAAATTCGCTCGCTTGTTTTTGCGGAACGCGCGTTTGCATATCCGAAAGTAAATTTTCGTACGCTTGCTTTCTCGCCAAATACCGTTGAAACCGTTCGGGCGTAACCAATCCCACTTCTTTGCCCTTTTCGGTTAAGCGGAAATCGGCGTTGTCTTGTCGTAAACAAATGCGGTGTTCGGCGCGGGAAGTCATCATACGGTAGGGCTCGTCCGTACCTTTCGTTACAAGGTCGTCGATAAGCACGCCGATATACGCCTCGTCGCGACGGAGAATAAAGGGTGGCAAACCGCGAAGTTTAAGAGACGCGTTCAAACCCGCCATCAAGCCTTGCGCCGCCGCCTCTTCATAACCGCTCGTACCGTTGATTTGTCCGGCGGTGTACACCCCTTGCACCTTTTTAAATTCAAGGGTAGGCAACACGTCCAACGTGTCGATACAATCGTATTCTATGGCATAGCCATACCGCATAATATCGGCGTTTTCCAATCCTGCCACCGACGCGTACATTTGCTTTTGCACGTCGTAGGGCATAGAAGTCGACATACCTTGCACGTACACTTCCAACGTATCCGCGCCTTCCGGTTCAAGGAAAATTTGATGTCTGTCCTTGTCTTTAAAGCGTACCACTTTCGTTTCAATCGACGGGCAGTATCTCGGCCCCGTCGACGAAATCGTACCGTTATAAAGGGGGGAACGCTCTAAATTATTCATAATAATTTCGTGCGTTTTCAAATTGGTGTAGGTCAAATAACAAGGCGTTTTATTTTCGGGTGGCGTATCGTGCATAAAGGAAAAGGGGTAAATATCCACGTCGCCGTTTTGCACTTCGCACTTCGTATAATCAATCGTCCGCCCGTCTAATCTTGCGGGCGTTCCCGTTTTAAACCGCCGTACGTTAAATCCAAGCTTGATTAAACTTTCCGTCAAATGCGTTGCGGGCGCAAACCCGTTCGGCCCCGATTTTTGTACGACGTGCCCCGTAATCGTTTCGCCGTTTAAATACACCCCCGTACAAAGTACGACGGCGTCGCAA
This sequence comes from Candidatus Scatosoma sp., assembly GCA_045577595.1. Lineage (GTDB taxonomy): Bacteria > Bacillota > Clostridia > Christensenellales > Borkfalkiaceae > Scatosoma. The sequence continues at coordinate 623 of JAZNIR010000141.1, read as the reverse complement.
GAAATAATCCCGCCGTACGCCGTTTTCACACCCACGCATTTCCCGTTTTCCGTTAAAATTTCGCTGGCTTCCGCTTGGATAATGCGAAGATTGGGGGTGTTTTCCAACACGCTTTTCATTTCACGGTGGTAGGCGTTTTTATCCGATTGCGCGCGCAAACTTTGCACCGCCGCGCCCTTGCCTACGTTCAGCATACGTATTTGCAACGCCGTTTTATCGGCTACGATACCCATTTCCCCGCCCAAAGCGTCGATTTCGCGCACGAGATGACCTTTCGCCGTCCCGCCGATAGACGGATTGCACGGTAAAAAGGCAATCGCGTCGAGATTGAGCGTTAAAAGGACGGTGTGAATACCCGTCCGTGCAAGAGCCAACGCCGCTTCACAGCCTGCGTGTCCCGCGCCGACGACAACCGCCTGCGCTTTATATTCTAAAAATTCGTAATGCGTTCCGTTCATAAATTATTTCTTCAACACGATATTTTTAATATCGTCGATTTCTTTGGCAATTTTTTCGTTGAGCTTGGCGAGTTTTTCCATCTTATCCCGAGCGTACATAATCGTCGTATGGTCGCGTCCGCCGAGGATATTGCCAATGGAAACGAGGGGAAGCGAAAGCATTTC
>JAZNIR010000140.1:0-4587 GCA_045577595.1 Candidatus Scatosoma sp. | reverse complement strand
GGTTGCGTAAAAATTACGCCCGCGCACGACCCGAACGACTTCGAAGTGGGCGCGCGACACGATTTGCCCGTTATCCGCGTAATGAACGACGACGGTACGATGAACGAAAAGGCGGGCGTATATCAAGGATTGGATAGATACGTGGCGAGAAAACGTATCGTTGCGGATTTGGAAAAGAGCGGTAATCTCGTAAAAATCGAAGCGCATACGCACAACGTAGGGCATTGTTACCGTTGTAATTCCACCGTTGAACCTATCGTTTCCAAACAATGGTTTGTAAAAATGGAGCCGCTTGCAAAACCCGCTATTTCGGCGGTTATGAAAAATAAAGTGAATTTCGTGCCCGAACGTTTTTCGAAAATTTATTATAATTGGATGGAAAACGTGCGCGATTGGTGTATTTCCCGTCAGCTTTGGTGGGGACACCGCATACCCGTTTGGTATTGTAAAGATTGTGGCAAAGTGATTTGCTCAAAAGAAGACCCGACGGTTTGCCCGCAATGTGGCAGTGCACATTTAAAACAGGACGAAGACGTGCTGGATACGTGGTTCTCGTCCGCACTTTGGCCGTTCTCGACGCTCGGTTATCCCGAAATGACCGAAGATTACCAATATTTCTATCCCACCGACGTACTCGTAACGGGATACGACATTATTTTCTTCTGGGTTTCGAGAATGATTTTCTCTGGGATTGAACACACGGGGAAAGTGCCTTTCCACGACGTATTGATACACGGTATCGTCCGCGACGAGCAAGGCAGAAAGATGAGTAAATCGCTCGGCAACGGTATCGACCCGTTGGAAGTTATCGAAAAATACGGCGCGGATTCGTTGCGTCTTTCCTTGCTGAAAGGGATTGCGCCCGGCAACGACACCCGTTATTCGGATACGAAGGTGGAAGCGTGCAGAAACTTTATCAATAAGCTTTGGAACGCGTCCCGTTTCGTGTTGATGAACGTGGGAGATAAAAAGATTGCGGATATCGAAAACGTAAAACTTGCGCCTGCGGATAAGTGGATTATTTCGAAATTGCAAAACTGTATTCGCGAAGTTACCACCAATCTTAATAAGTACGAACTTGGCGTGGCGGGTGATATCGTAACCGATTTCGTTTGGGACGATTTCTGCGATTGGTATATCGAACTTTGCAAACCCGCCCTTTACGGCGACGACGAAAACAGAAAGGCGGACGTATTATCGGTGCTTTGTTACGTACTAGAAAACGCTTTGAAATTATTGCATCCGTTTATCCCGTTCGTAACCGAAGAAATTTACGCGAATTTACCGACGACGGAAGGCAGTATTATGCTTGCCGAATTCCCCCGTTACAACTACCGTATTTCTTATAAAAAGGAAGCAAAATCGTTTGAAGGGGTTATGGAAATTATCAAAGCGGTGCGCGCTATGAAAAAGGACGCCGATTGCCCGCCGTCTAAAAAAGTGGAGCTGTTTATCGTAACCGAAAACAAACGCTTGATTACGCTGAACAAAGATTGCATCGTCAAACTTTCGGGCGGTAGCGATTTGACGGTTGTGGACGGCGCGTCGAACGTAAACGGGAAAACCGTTTCCGCCGTAACGAGTATCGCGGAAATTTACGTACCGCTTGGCGAGCTCGTCGACGTAGAAAAAGAAAAAGCGAGATTGCTTGCCGAAATCGAACGTATCGACGGCGAAATTGCCCGCGCGGAGGGGAAACTTAACAATCAACAGTTCGTTTCCAAAGCTCCGCAAAAGTTGGTGGACGCCGAACGGGAAAAGGTGGCGAAATATCAAGATATGAAAGCCAAATGTGTGGCGCAGTTGGAAAACTTATAAAAACTTACAAAAATAGCGAAAACCGTCTGAAAGGGCGGTTTTTTGCGTTTTTAAGAAAAAAATGCTAAAATTCAAAAAAAATTTCGTTCAAACGTTTGACAAAAGTTGTTTTGCGTGCTAAAATATTGCTGTTACGATTGTGGGCGTACTATGCCCTGTCGACAAAAACGGACGTTTTTATCGGACAAGCCGTAACGAAAACCTTGCTTTTTTTGAAATTGCGGTAAGGGCAATTTCGAGAAAAATATTCCAAATTTTTACAAGGAGGTCAAAAATATGCCTACTATCAATCAGCTCATTAAAAAGGGTAGAGAACGTATCACGTACAAATCCAAGAGTCCTATTTTGGATAACTGCCCCCAAAAGCGCGGCGTATGTTTGTCCGTAACCACGACTTCCCCCAAGAAGCCGAACTCCGCTATGCGTAAGATTGCACGTGTGCGCCTTACGAATAAGGAAGAAGGTACGGTTTACATTCCCGGCGAAGGTCATAACCTTCAAGAGCACAGCTCCGTTTTGATTAGAGGCGGACGTGTCAAGGACTTGCCCGGTGTACGTTATCACATCATTCGTGGCGCGCTTGATACTGCCGGCGTTGCAAAACGTAAGCAATCCCGTTCGAAATACGGCGCAAAACGCCCTAAATAAGATTGGGAAAAGGGAAGTATTTACTTTCTAAAAACGAGTGCGAGAACTCGTGAAAAACTCTCGCAAGTCGGTTGCGTTTTAAGACTGAAACCAAAACGCAAAACCCTACTTGTAATCGGAATATAGCTCGAAAAAGCCCCGAATAAAAGTAGGCAGTATGCAACGCAAGTTGCAGAAGGTTCGCACTTTCAAATATAAATTTACGGAAAGCGCGATAGCTGTACTGAAGGGTAATGCCCTTATCAAAAAAATCAAAAGGAGGATACAACAATGCCTAGAAGAGGTAATGTCCCGAAAAGAGACGTACTGCCCGACCCTATGTATAATAGCAAAGTCGTAACCAAGCTTATCAATCAAATTATGCTTGACGGTAAGAAAGGTACGGCGCAAACCATCGTTTACGATGCGTTTAAAATTATGGGCGAAAAATTAAATATGGAACCGATGGAAATTTTCAAACAAGCAATGGAAAACGTTATGCCCGTTGTAGAAGTTAAAGCTCGCCGTGTAGGTGGCGCTAACTATCAAGTTCCCATCGAAATCAGACCTGAAAGACGTCAAACGCTTGCAATTCGCTGGATTGTAATCAACACGAGAAAGAGAAGCGAAAGAGAAATGGCGAAACGTCTTGCTGCGGAACTTATGGACGCATACAACAATGCGGGTGGTTCTGTAAAGAAGAAAGAAGACACGCACAGAATGGCGGAAGCGAACAAAGCATTCGCACATTTCAGATTCTAAAAGAGGTAAGTTATGGCTAGAGAATACGATTTACTTCACACCAGAAACTTTGGTATTATGGCGCATATCGACGCCGGTAAAACCACGACGACGGAACGTATCCTTTTCTATACGGGTAAAACGCACAAAATCGGCGACACCCACGAAGGGACTGCCGTTATGGACTGGATGGCGCAAGAACAAGAACGTGGTAGCACGATTACGTCTGCGGCAACCACCTGTATTTGGAAAGGACACCGTTTTAACATTATCGACACGCCGGGACACGTTGACTTCACCGTAGAAGTAGAACGTTCACTCCGCGTTTTGGACGGCGCCGTTGCGACGTTCTGCGCGAAGGGCGGTGTTGAACCCCAATCGGAAACGGTTTGGCGTCAAGCGGACAACTATAAAGTTCCCCGTATCGCTTACGTTAACAAGATGGACATCAACGGCGCGGACTATTTCCGCGTAGAAAAGATGATTCGCGAAAGACTTGGCGCAAATCCCGTTATTATCGAACTTCCTATCGGTAAGGAAGATACGTTTAGAGGTATCGTCGACCTTATCAATATGGAAGCGGAAGTTTACTACGACGATTTGGGTAAAGATTTCCGCAAAGAACCGATTCCTGCGGATATGGAAGACCTTGCAAACGAATACAGAGCGAAGCTCGTTGAAGAAGCGGCTTCCGCAAGCGACGACCTTATGGAAAAATATTTCGAAGAAGGGGATTTGAGCGCGGAAGACATCATCAAAGGTTTGCGTATCCGTTGTTTGCAAATGGAAGCAATTCCTATGCTTTGCGGTTCGTCCTACAAAAACAAGGGCGTACAATTCTTACTCGACGCGGTTATCAACTTCCTTCCCAGTCCTTTGGACGTAGCGCACGTTAAGGGTGTAAATCCCGACACGGGCGAAGAGGAAGAAAGAAAAACGGCAGATAACGAACCGTTCTCGGGGCTTGCGTTTAAAATCGCAACCGACCCGTTCGTTGGTTCGCTTGCTTATTTCCGCGCGTATTCGGGCGTTTTACAAGCAGGTTCTTACGTGTATAACTCCACGAAAGAAAAGAAAGAAAGAGTCGGTCGTTTGGTGCAAATGCACTCCAACGAAAGAAAGGATATCCCCGAAATTTGCTCGGGCGACATCTGCGCAATCGTTGGCTTGAAATACACGACGACGGGCGACACGCTTTGCGACGAAAAACACCCTATCATTCTCGAAAAGATGGTATTCCCCGAACCGGTTATTCAACTTTCGCTTGAACCCAAGACGAAAGCCGGTCAAGAAAAAATGACGATGGCGCTTATCAAGCTCGCGGAAGAAGATCCCACGTTCAAGACGTATACCGATCAAGAAACGGGACAAACGATTATCGCGGGTATGGGCGAATTGCAC
>JAZNIR010000139.1:0-8919 GCA_045577595.1 Candidatus Scatosoma sp. | reverse complement strand
AACACGAACTTGCGCCCGTTTTTGAAACGACGAACATCGCCGCCGACCACAATCAGTTGACGATGGAAATTATGCAAAAGCTCGCCAAAAAACACGATTTCGTGTGTTTGCTCCACGAAAAACCGTTCGAGGGCGTAAACGGTAGCGGTAAACACAACAACTGGTCGATTTCCACCAACACGGGCGTCAACTTATTAGAACCGGGCGCAACGCCTTACGAAAACGCGCAATTTTTATTGTTCCTTTGCGCCGTTATTAAGGCGGTGGACGATTACCAAGACTTGCTCCGTATCTCCGTCGCCTCGGCGGGCAACGACCACCGTTTAGGCGCGCACGAAGCGCCCCCTGCCGTCGTTTCGATTTTTCTCGGTTCGGAACTCACCGAGATTTTGGAAGCGATTGAAAAGGACGAGGCGTACGACGCGAAAGAAAAGGAATTGATGCGTATCGGCGTACATACCCTGCCCAAATTCCCCAAAGACACGACGGACAGAAACCGTACTTCCCCCTTTGCGTTTACGGGAAATAAGTTTGAATTCCGTATGCTCGGCTCGTCCGCGTCCGTGTCTGCACCGAATACGGCGCTTAACACCGCCGTTGCGGAAACGTTGAAACAATTTGCCGACGAATTGGAAAGCGCGGATAATTTCGAAAGCGCGTTGCACGAGCTTATTAAAAAGACGATTACCGCGCACAAACGCATTATCTTTAACGGAAATGGTTACGACGAGGCTTGGATTTGCGAAGCGGAAAAACGCGGGTTGCTCAATTTACGCACTACTCCCGACGCGATGGTGAAATATCTCGACGAAAAGAACGTGGCGTTGTTTGCCTCGCATAAGGTGTACACCGAAAAGGAAATGCAATCGCGTTACGAGATTATCTTGAAAAATTACTGTTCGCTCGTCAATATCGAAGGCAAAACGATGGTAGATATGGCTTTGAAAGATATTTTACCCGCCGTGAGCGAATACACGCAAACGCTTTGCAACACCTTACTTTCCAAAAAGGCGGTTTGCAAAAAGCTTGATTGCACCTACGAAGAAGATATGATTGCGCAAATTTCCGCTCTTTCCAAAGTGGCGTACGAAAGCGCAAACGATTTGAAAAAATCGTTGGACGAAGCGGATAATATTACCGACGTTACGACGCTCGGTTTCTATTACAAGGACGACGTTTTAAAGAAAATGTCCGCTTTGCGTAAGGCGGCGGATTGTTTGGAAGAAATCGTTTCCGCCGATTATTGGCCGTTCCCTAGCTACGGCGAACTGCTGTTTGGAATTAGTGAATAAATACGTAACGAAAAGGTGATTTTTATGTTTGACGTAAAAAAGGTAACGGGCGAAGTCGTCGAATGGATACGCGCTTGGTTTGAAGAAAACGGCAAAGGTTGCAACGCCGTCGTCGGGATTTCCGGCGGAAAAGATTCCAGCGTCGTCGCGGGGCTTTGCGTAAAAGCGCTTGGAAAAGAACGGGTGATTGGCGTGTTGATGCCCAACGGCGAGCAAAGCGATATTGATTGCGCTAAAAAGTTGGTGCGGTTTTTGGATATCCCCTATTTCGTTTGCAATATCAAAGAGAGCGTGGACGGCGCGCTGAACGCGTTGACGGGCGCGGGCGTAGAAATCAGTCGGCAAACCAAAGTGAATTTACCACCCCGTATCCGTATGTCCGTTTTATACGCGCTTTCGCAATCGAAAAACGGGCGGGTTGCCAATACTTGCAATCTTTCGGAAGATTACGTGGGATATTCCACCCGTTACGGCGACGCGGCGGGCGATTTTTCCCCGCTTGGTAAGTTGACGGTGGCGGAAGTGAAAGAAATTGGGAAGTATATCGGCTTGCCCACCGACCTTGTGGAAAAAGTGCCGTCTGACGGTTTAAGCGGAAAAACGGACGAGGATAATCTTGGATTTACCTACGCCGTTTTGGACGAATATATCCGTACGGGCGTTTGCAAAGACGACGAAGTGAAAAGTAAAATAGACCGTTTGCATACGCGAAACGAGTTTAAATTAAAGCCGATTCCCGCGTTTGAATATCAACCGTAAACGCTAAAAACACTTGATTTTGCTTTGTTTTTACGGATTTTTTGACATTTTTTGCGAAGTTTTTCAAAAAAATGTTGACGGAAAACGCAAAAAGCGGTATTATAATATAAAGAAGTATAGATAAGGAGGGAAAATATGTATTGTAGAGAGTGTGGACAAAAATTATCGTTACGGTTTTGCGAAAACGAAGGGCTGATTCCCTACTGCGACAAGTGTCAATCGTATATGTTTCCGCAATTCCCGATTGCCGTTTCAATGGTGGTTACCAACCGCGCGCAAGATAAAATATTGCTTGCCAAGCACGTGGAAGACAACGATTTTATTTTATTTGCGGGATATATTAAAAAGGGCGAAAGCGCGGAAAAAACCATTCCCCGCGAAATTAAGGAAGAACTTGGCCTCGACGTCGTAAAAGTGAAATATATGTCGTCGCGCTACCACGCGAAAAAAGAGCTGTTGATGCTGAATTTTATCGTTATCGTGGAAGACAAAACCATTCGCTTAAAAGAAGACGAAGTGAGCGAGGCGCGTTGGTGTACGCCTGACGAGGCGCTCGATTTAATTCGGAAAGGTACGACGGCGGAATTTTTCTTAACGAACGCCGTACGGGAATTGAAAAAGAAAATTTAAACGGTTTTTTATCTTAAAAGTAGCTTGCCCCGACGAAATTTCGTCGGGGCTTTTTTACGGAAAACTGCCGTAAAAAATATTTCCCTACGGTTGCGTTAAAAGTGTGCCCGAAACATTGACAATCTTTCTTTTTTTTGGTAAAATATATGATAAGGAATTTGCAAAGGACGGCAAACTTACGAATGAATAAAATCGGCTTTGATAACAAGAAATATCTTTCGATGCAATCGGAAAAAATCCAAGAACGCGTCAATGCGTTTGGGGACAAATTATATCTTGAATTCGGCGGAAAGCTTTTCGACGATTATCACGCGTCCCGCGTTTTGCCCGGTTTTGAGCCGGACAGTAAAATTAAAATGCTGTTAAAGCTTAAAGACGTGGCGGAAGTGCTCGTCGTTATCAGCGCAAACGATATTATTAAAAATAAATACCGTAGCGACCTTGGAATCACCTACGACGCGGACGTGATTCGTTTGCTGGATATATTCAAGCAACAAGGTTTGTACGTGGGCAACGTCGTAATGACGATGTATCAATCGCAACCTACCGTAGACGGTTTTATCAAACGTTTGGAAAATCTCGGTATGCGCGTGTATAAACATTACGCAATCGACGGCTACCCTTCGGACGTTGCCAAAATCGTAAGTGCGAACGGGTATGGCAAAAACGAATACGTGCCTACCAGCAGAAAGCTCGTCGTCGTAACCGCGCCCGGTCCTGGTAGCGGGAAAATGGCGACTTGCCTTTCCCAATTATATCACGAAAATTTACGGGGCGTTAAAGCGGGATACGCGAAGTTTGAAACGTTCCCCGTGTGGAATTTGCCCCTTTCGCACCCCGTCAACGTGGCGTACGAAGCGGCGACTGCCGATTTGAACGACGTGAATATGATTGACCCTTATCATATGGAAAATTATCAAACGCTTGCCGTTAATTACAACCGCGACGTGGAAATTTTTCCCGTTGTGTCGGCTATGCTGAAAAAAATCTTGGGATATTCCCCCTACAAATCGCCTACCGATATGGGCGTGAATATGGCAGGATTTTGTATCGTGGACGACGACGTTTGCAAAAAAGCGTCCAACGCGGAAATTATACGCCGTTATTACGCGGCGCTTTGCGACGCGCGCAAGGGCAGAATCAGTAAAGAAGTCGTTTCTAAATTAGAGCTTTTAATGAGCAAATCGGGCATTTCCGTCGCCGACCGTAAAACGGTGGCGAGCGCTTTGCAAAAGGCGCAAGATACGGGTGTTCCCGCCGTTGCTATCGAATTGAACGACGGTTTTATCGTTACGGGAAAAACGGGCAATTTATTGGGCGCAAGCGCCGCTTGTCTTTTAAACGCGTTGAAAGCGCTTGGTGGCATTGACGACGAAATCGAGCTGATTTCCCCCACGATTATCGAGCCGATACAAAAATTAAAAGTAAATCATATGGGCGCGAACAACCCCTTACTCCACACCGACGAAACGTTGATGGCGCTGGCGATTTGCGCGGTGAGCGACGATATGGCAAGACGGGCGATTGAACAGCTTGGGAAATTGAAAAACGGGCAAGTACATTCCACCGTTATCCTTTCCCCCGCCGACGAGAAAACGTTTAAAGCGCTGGGTATGCACGTAACTTGCGAACCGCAAAGATAACCGTATATAAAAAATTACGGAGCGAACTTTTTGAAAAGTCCGCTCCGCTTTTTTATTTTTTTGCTTTTAATCGGGAAGTTTCATATCCCCTTGTTTAATCCAACCTTTTTTACGCATAAACTCGCTGATAAGTAAATTTAAAATCGCGGGAAGTACTATCATTAGCAAGATAATCCCAACGTAGCCGAGCGCGCCCGACGTGTACGTAAACAAATCAATAATTCCGACGAAACCGCTCGTGCCCATACCACCACCGTTGAAACCGCATTTTAATTTGAAAACGCAGGTGGAAATCGGCCCTAAAATCGCGGAAGAAATAATCATTGGCAACATGATTACGGGTTTTTTCATTATATTGGGGATTTGCAACATACTCGTACCAATCCCTTGCGAAATTAAACCGCTTACTTTATTTTCTCTAAAACTTGCCACCGCAAAGCCGACCATATGACAAGCGCAACCTACCGTCGCCGCACCGCCCGCAAGGAGCATATAATCTGCCGCACCACCACCGCTTTCTATCACCGATTTGGAAATGGCTATCCAAATAGCAGCCGACGACGTAGGCATCGTTAAGAGTATGCCAAGCGCGACGGAAATAATCACACCCATAAAGAACGGGGTTATTTCGGTTGCCTTTGCGATTAACACGCCGAGTTTATTCACAAGCCAAATGAAAGGCGCCGCTAAAAAGATACCGAGCAAAGAAAGAACGAGCGTGCCAAGCGGAATTAAAATAATATCCAACTTGGTTTTTCCCGCGTACAATTCCACGATTTCCACGCAAAGCATCGTTACCACGTACGCGCCGATAGGATTTCCCGGCGTACCGAGCGCCAACGCCGTAAACGGTTGTTTGACGTTAGGGAACATTCCCGCCGCAAACGAACCGAAGAGTAACTGGTCGGCAAACGCGCCAACCATACCTGCAACCGCCGCCGAAAAGACGAGCAATTTGTTTTTACCGAGCGCGTGCGCAATACCTACGCCAATCCCCGCCCCCATCAACGATTTCGCGATGCTGGCAATATAGAATAAAGCGTCGCTAAAAAAGTTGCCCAAGCCGATTACGTCTTTGGCTATCGTAGCCAATATCGTGCCCGCAATCAGCGTTACGAACAAGCCTTGCGCCATACCCGAAAACGCCGTAATAAAATACCGTTTGGGCAAAGTTTTAAAATACGTTTTGATACGGTTTTGTTGTTCTTTCGTTTCTTCCATTCCGTTCACCTCACGTTTTTTATTTGGCTATATTATACTACTATCTTAAAAAAAATGCAAGAATTTGAGAAAAAAGTTTTAAACAATGGAAAATTGTGATTTTTTTACAAAACGCGATAAAATAAAACAAAATTACGCAAAAAACCGCCTACGCAAAGGGTAGACGGCTTTTTGCGTGCAACGCTCTTCGATTATTTTCTTTCGAAGCTGTCGCAACAAGTACAACTTTCCGCATCGCAACTACACGTATTTCCTACGTGGATTTTACGAAGGGTGCAATAATCACCCGCGCGGTTGTACTTGCAATCGGTTACACCGCAACCGATTGCCGTGTTTACGTTTTGTCCATTTTCGTGCATCATATCAAAAAACCTCCTTTAAAGGTACAAGCAGTATATGCAAATATCGAAAAGATTATTGACATTTTTAAAAATTTGATGTAAAATAATAGAGAAGAATAAAATGAGCGGTGGTTACGGACGAAAAAAAACCCCTACCGCGTAAGGAGAAATATATGAAAGTTTTATTGACGGCGGACGTAAAAGGCACGGGTAAGAAAGGCGACGTCGTGGAAGTTGCCGACGGATACGGGAGAAACTTCCTTATTAAAAAAGGATTGGCAACCGTAGCGACGGCGGCAACCGTACACGAAGCGAAACAAAGAAAAGAAGCGCAAGATTTCCATAAAGCGGAAGAAGTGAAAGCTTTAAAAGCGCTGGCGGCGCAAATCGACGGAAAGACGGCGGTTGTTAAAATTAAAACGGGCGAAAACGGCAAAGTGTTTGGGAGCGTAACTTCCGCGCACGTAGCCACCGCATTATCGGAAATGGGCTTTGACGTGGACAAGAAGAAAATCAAAATGGACGCGGTGAAAGCGGTGGGAAGCGTGAACGCCGAAGTACGGCTTATGGAAGGCGTTACGGCGAAAATTACCGTAAAAGTGGAAAGTTTGTAAAAGGCGTTAAAACATCGTTTTTTTTGTTTTTAAAAACGGTGTTTTTTCCTTAATTTTAAAGGAATTGCGAAGATTTTTACGCTCGTAATAAAAGAAATTCGTCGATTTTTGTATTTTAACCTAAAAAAATCGAAAAAATCCTGATTTTTCAAGCTTTTTCGCGATTTTTTTTCGTTTGACACTTGACAAATATCCCCTTTCTATGTTATAATGAAATCACTTAAAGATTGTTTGATTTTTAAGAAATTATTTTAAAGGGGATATCTCTATGAACAAAGGCGAATTGATTAAGGCAATGGCAGAAAAAGCAGGTTTTACGAACAAAGATGCGGCTATCGCATACGAAGCTTTCGTAGACGCAGTAACGGACGCGCTTAAAGCGGGCGACAAAGTACAACTCGTTGGCTTTGGTACGTTTGAAGTGAAAGAAGTTGCAGCAAAGACGGGCATCAACCCGCAAACGAAAGAAAAGGTTGCTATTGCGGCTTGCAAGAAACCCGTAATGAAGTTCGGTAAAGCTTATAAGGAAATGATTAACAACTAACGTTCGAGAGAAAAACCCGACCTGATTGCAGGTCGGGTTTTACTTTACGCTTTATACGAATTTTTAAGAACGTTTGCCTAAAATTTGAGTTGACAAAAAACGGTGAGATTTGTATAATAATTTTATGGTTACTTTTATTTTACTTCGACACGGATTAAGCCTTACGAATAATACGAAACGCTATACGGGGCAAACGGACGTTCCCTTACACGAACAAGGCGTTTTACAAGCAAAAACGGCGTGCGAATATATCCGTACGCATTTTCACGTGGACTGCATATATTCCAGCGACCTTTCGCGCGCTATTAACACGGCAAAGCCTTTGGCGGAAACGTTGGGTTTGGAAATCCAAACCACCCCGAAACTTCGGGAAATTGACGTGGGAAAATGGGTAAATCATACTTTAAAAGAAGTGGAAGCGTTATACCCCGAATCTTTCAAATCCTTTGAAACGGATTATTATTCCGCCCAATATGAAGGCGGGGAAAGCAATTATCAATTAACCGAACGGGCAATGAACGCTTTACAAGAGATTGAAAAAAAACACGACGGAAAAATGGTGCTTATCGCCACGCACGGCGGGGTTATACGCGCGGTTTGCGCGCGGTTGTTAAATTTACCCCGAAACGAAATTACGAGAGGCAATCCCCCTATCGTACCAAACGCGTCGATTACGATTGTGGAATATGAAAATGGCGTAAGCAAAATTCTTACATACGGTTTTGCCGAATATTTTGAAAAGGCTACGAACGCCGAACAAATCGTTTAAATAAAAAAATCACGCCCGCCAAGTATTGGCGGGCGTTACGTTTATTGCAAATTATTCTCTATTTTCGAAATAGTTGATTTTCATTGCGCGTTTCACCTGAGCAAGCGTTTCACCTGCTACTTCACGCGCTTTTTTACTGCCTTGATAAAGCATTTCCCATACGGCGTCGAGATTTTTCGCCAATTCTTCCCTACGCGTACGAATAGGTTCTAACGTTTCTTGTAAAACGGCGTTTAAGAATTTCTTTACTTTCATATCGCCCAGCCCGCCACGTTCGTAATGCGCCTTTAATTCGTCCAAATTCGCGTATTCGGGCAAGTATTTAACGAAGTGTTCGTCGGTGGCAAACGCGTCTAAATAGATAAACGTAGGATTGTTTTTCGTGTCGCCAGGGTCCGTGATTTTGATATGGTTCGGGTCGGTGTACATACCCATAACTTTGCGTTTAATTTCGTCCGCGCTGTCCGAAAGATAAATGCAGTTGCCAAGCGATTTGCTCATTTTCGCCATACCGTCCGTACCAGGCAAGCGCATACACGATTTATTGTCGGGCAACACCGCTTTCGGTTCGACGAGCGTTTCCCCGTACAAGCCGTTGAAACTTCTTACGATTTCCCGCGCTTGTTCGAGCATAGGAAGTTGGTCTTCCCCGACGGGAACGGTGGTGGCTTTAAACGCCGTGATGTCCGCCGTTTGCGAGACGGGATAGGTCAAAAAGCCCATAGGCAGGGAAAGCTCGAAATTCTTTTGCTTGATCTCCGCTTTCACCGTCGGGTTGCGTTGCAGACGGGCGAGCGTGACTAAATTCATATAGTAGAAGGTGAGCTCGGTCAGCTCCGCGACGTGCGATTGAATGAAAATGGTCGATTTGGTGGGATCGATGCCGCACGCCAGATAGTCGAGCGCGACCTCGGTGATGTTCGAGCGGACCTTGTCGGGGTTGTCGAAATTGTCGGTGAACGCCTGCGCGTCGGCGATCATAATATAAATTTTATCGAATTTGCCGCTGTTTTGTAATTCTACGCGGCGGCGCAGAGAGCCTACGTAATGGCCGATGTGTAATTTTCCCGTAGGTCTGTCGCCCGTTAAGATAATGTTTTTCATAA
>JAZNIR010000138.1:0-11127 GCA_045577595.1 Candidatus Scatosoma sp. | reverse complement strand
ATTACAACCGTATCGTCGACGAAGTGGGCGATAAGGTGTTGGAATATTTAGGTGAAATCGCTCCGCAAAACGATTCGTTGAAAGTGGAAGTGGATTACGATAAAATTGCGTACGGCACGGCGGAAAAAGTCGTGGAATCGTTGCCTTATCCCGAAAAGGTGGATTATCGCCGTATCGACGCTTTGTTTATGAAAGCGGTGGAAACGGTGCAAGCGCAAGTAAGCGAAGAAGTTATCGAAAAAGCGGTTTCTACGGCGGTAGAAAAAGTGCTTGGGGCGTTTGACGTGGACGCGTTGGCGGCAAAAGTTGCGGAAAAAATCGCAGTGCCCGTCGCGACGGTGGAACCGACGGAAATTGATTACGAACGCCTTGCGGATATGGTTGCGGAAAAACTTTCCGTTAACACCGACCAAACGTACGACGTCGTTTTGGACGAAACGGGGATTTCCCAAATTGCTGAAAAAGTGGCGGAAAAACTCAACGTTGTGGAAAACACCGATTACGAACGTATTGCAAATATCGTAGAAGAAAAGGTAAACGCGCAATGCGACGAACCTACGTACGAACTTACCGTCGACGAAGAAGGCGTTAAAACGATTGCAAAGAGCATTTCCGACGAATTGTGCGCGCGTTGCAAATCTTGCGAACCTACGCCCGCACCCGTAGAAGAAACGGTGGAAGTCGTAGAAGAACCTGCCGTAGAAGAAGTTGTGGAAGTGGTGGAAGAACCCGCTGTGGAAGAACTTGCCGTAGCGGTTGTGGAAAGCAACGAAACCAAACACGTGGACGCGGCTGCGGGATTGGTAGACCGTCTTAACAGAAGCTTCGTGGCGAAAATGAAACAAAGCGAAGAAAAGATTAAGAAATTTTACAGCGATTTGAAAAACGCGCTTACTTCGTATAAGAAAATCAACTCGAACGTAAGCTGGAACGGCGACAGATTTAACTTTGGACGCGAAACGGTGGCGAAAATGCTTATTCGCGGAAAGACGCTCCGTTTGTTGCTTGCATTAGACCCTGAAAATCCCGAATTTAAAGAAACGGTATACCATCAAAAGAACGTGGGCGACCAAAAAGCGCACGAAAACACGCCGTTTATGGTGAAGATTTCCAGTGAAATGGGGGTAAAGAAAGCGCTCCGTTTGGTTACGGCTCTCGCGGAAAAATTGCAAGCGGAAAAAGATGCGACTTTCGAAGCGGTAGATTACGTAGCGGAATACGCGTACGAAGACGACGAAGCATTGGAAGCGGCTGGGCAAATTAAGAGAACGAAAGAGAAGAAAGTAGATTTTAACTTCTAATCTCAACAAAAGAAAAACGCATACGAATAATGAAAGAGAGCTGATAATTACGAGATTTTCGGCTCTCTATTTTATGGACGGGAGTGTATTTGGAAGGAGAAAGAAAATAAGGTGAAAAAAATGGAGAAAAATGCGGAGAAACCCGCAAAACAAAGAGAAAATAACGAGAGAAAAAACGAAAAAAATTTATTGAAAACGGAAAAGAAAAATAAAAAAATGAAAAAGAATGCGGGGACGGCGTTTGACGATTTTGAAGTTTTCGACGGAATGGTCGTAAAGAAGAAATTGAAACTTCCGAAAGTGAAAGCGGACGGACAACCCCAAAACGCAAAAAAACAAACGGGCAAGAAACAAAAACCCGTCAAAATTGTTTTTCTTGGTGGCGTTGGCGAAATTGGGAAAAATATGACGGCGATAGAATACGGCAACGATATTATCGTTATCGACGCGGGGCTTACGTTTCCGAATTTGGAAGAAATGCCCGGTATTGATTCCGTCGTGCCCGACATCACCTACCTTTCGCAAAATAAAGATAAAGTGCGCGGTGTGTTTTTAACGCACGGACACGAAGACCATATCGGCGGTGTGCCTTATTTAATGAAAGAACTAAACGCTGGCACGCCGATTTACGGCACGAAACTTACGTTGATGCTGGCGGATAATAAACTGCAAGAACACCGCGTTACGAATGCAGTGGAAAAAGTGGTGGTTGCGGGTGATAAAGTAAAAGCGGGCGTGTTTGAAGTGGAGTTTATCAACGTAAACCACTCGATTTCAGGCGCTTGCGCGTTGGCGGTGCGTACGCCTTGCGGTTTGATTTATCATAGCGGGGATTTTAAAATAGACTTAACGCCCGTTGCCGGTGAGCCTATTGATTTTAAACGGATTGCGGAACTTGGCAAAGAAGGGGTTTTGTTGTATCTTGCCGAATCGACGAATATAGAGCGCGCGGGCTATACGATGAGCGAAACGGTAGTAGGCACTACGCTCGACCACCTTTTTTCGGAGAACACGAAACGACGGCTAATTATTGCGACGTTTGCCTCCAACGTACACCGTTTACAACAAATTATTGATTTGGCGGTGAAGTATAATCGAAAGGTGGCGCTTTCGGGAAGAAGTATGTTCAAAGTCGTAGAAGCGGCAATGAAAATCGGCGAATTGAAAATTCCCGACGGCGTGCTCATTGATATAGAGAAAGCGAAAAACTTATTCGACGGGGAGCTTTTAATCGTTTCCACCGGTTCGCAAGGCGAGCCGATGAGCGCGCTTACGCGTATGGCGTCGGGGGATTTTAATAAGGTTACGGTGGGAGAAAACGACACGATTATCATTTCTGCAAACCCTATTCCCGGAAACGAAAAGATGATTTATCGGGTTATCAACAACTTGTATAAAAAGGGCGCGCACGTCGTTTACGAAAGCTTGGAAAAAATCCACGTTTCGGGACACGCTTGCCAAGAAGAGCATAAAATTTTGCATTCCCTTTTAAAACCCAAGTTTTTTATCCCCGTACACGGCGAATACAGACATTTAAAACGGCACGCCGAGCTTGCGGAAAGCGTGGGTATGCCCCGTAGAAATATTTTAATTACGGAAATCGGCAACTGCGTGGAATTGACGGCAAATTCTCTTTCGCTTGGGGAAAACGTACAAGCGGGCGCAATGCTTATCGACGGCGAAGGCTTGGAAGATTACGGCGAAAGCGAAGTAATCAAAGACCGTTTAAAAATGGCGGCGGACGGCATTTTAACGGTGGCGTTGGCAACGACGGGCAACCACGTAATCAACGACCCCGTTTTAGAATTTCACGGCTTTATGTTCACCGAACATACGGGCACGGAAGCGGAAATTAAAGCGTTGGCGCAACGGGCGGTTACCGCGTTCGATTTCGAACAAAACGGCAAACAAGAACTTATCGTTTTCGTAAAGAAAGCGCTCCGCAACTATTTTTATAAAAAGACGAAACAGTCCCCGCTCATTATCGTATCCGTTTTGGAAGTATAATCAGCGGAAAGGAAACGGAAGATGAAATATACGGCGTCGCTGGTAAAATTGAATATAGACGAGCGTTTAAAGGAAAAACGGCAACAAGCGCTTGCGCGGGAAATTCCCGTAGCGGACGACGAAACGTTGCAGTTTTTATTGGTAGCGTTGGAAACGAAACGCCCCGTGCGTATTTTGGAAATCGGTACGGCGGTGGGGCTTTCGGGCGTAGCCATGTTGCAAACGTGTGAAAACGCCACGCTTACGACGATTGAATTGGAAGAAGAACGCTACGTAGAAGCGAAAGAAAACTTTGCGTTTTTCGGCGTGGACAAGCGTGTAACGGCGTATTTGGGCGACGCGGGTGAAATTCTTGCTATGATGGACGGAAAATACGATTTCGTGTTTTTGGACGGGCCGAAAGCGCAGTATGAAAAGTATTTGTTCGATTTGAAACGGTTGATGAACGACGGCGCGATTTTATTCTCCGACGACGTGCTTTTATACGGTTGGGTGAGCGGAGAAGAAGAAACACCGCAAAAACGCCGTTCTATCGTGGAAAAAATTCGCGCGTATTTAGACGTTTTAACGGCGGATAAGGATTTTATTACGTCCGTATTAAACGTTGGCGACGGCGTGGCTTTGTCGGTGTATAAGCCGAAAAAAGCGTAAAAACGAAAGAAAAAGGAGTAGGGGAATGAAAGCGGAATTATTAGCGCCGGCGGGCAGTTACGATAAATTTTTAACGGCAATCCGTTTTGGCGCGGATGCGGTGTATTTGGGCGGAAAGCAATTTTCTTTGCGTACGTTTGCGGATAATTTCACCGAAGACGAATTAAAATCGGCGATAGATTACGCGCATACGCTTGGTAAAAAGGTGTACGTAACGGTAAACGTGTACGCGCGCAACGCCGATTTTTTGATGCTTGGCGATTATTTTAAAAGATTGCAAGCTTTTCAAGCGGACGGCGTAATCGTCAGCGATTTAGGCGTAGCGTACGTGGCGAAGAAAAACGCGCCGAATTTGTCCTTGCATATTTCCACGCAAGCGAATACGACGAATAAGTACGCGGTGAAATTTTGGCAAGAACAAGGCGCGTCCCGCGTAATTCTCGCGCGCGAACTTTCCATCAAAGAAATTGCTGAAATCCACGAATTCGTTCCCGAAATGGAGCTTGAAACGTTCGTGCACGGAGCTATGTGTATATCGTATAGCGGAAGATGCTTGCTTTCCGATTATTTAGACGGGCGTTCTTCCAATCGTGGCGCTTGCGTGCAATCTTGCCGTTGGAAATACGAAGTGCGCGCGTTAAACGCAACGAACGGCAAAAGCGAATGGTTGCCAATCGAACAAGACGAAAAAGGAACGTATATTTTCAACAGCAAAGATTTAAATATGCTCAATCGCTTGGAAGAGTTGGAAAAAGCGGGCGTTTCTTCTTTTAAAATCGAAGGACGAATGAAGAGCGGTTATTATCTTGCGTCGGTTATCAACGCCTATCGGCGGGCTATGAACGGCGAAGATTTGGCGCGTAGCGGAAAGGAACTTTTAAACGTGGCGCATCGTGATTATACGGAAGCGTACGCGTGCGGAAACAACGATAAAACGGTGAATTACAACGACAGCCAATCGAAAGGCGCGTACGTATATACGGCGGACGTAAAAGGTATGCAAGGGGGGTACGTATGCGTTGAAATGCGCAACCGTTTTAAACAAGGGGACATTTTAGAAGTACTTTCCCCAAGCGAAACGTTTGGGAAAAGCTTTGTTGCAGACGAAATATACGACGTAAAAGGGGAACGCGTTGACGATGCGAAACTCGTGCAAGGGACGTATAAAATCAAGTGTCCGTACACGCTCGAAAAGGGTGATTATATCCGTTTAAAAAAGGAATAACGTTTTATGAAGAAGAAAATTTTATTGATTGCAACGGGCGGAACGATAGCGTCCGATTTAGGGAAAGACGGACTGATTCCCCAATTAGACGCCAAAGCCTTGCTTGCGTGCGTGCCCGAAATATTTGATTTTTGCGACGTGGACGCGTTGCAAATTTACAACATCGACAGCACCAACGTTACGCCCGCGCATTGGGTTACGCTGGCAACGACGATAAAGGAAAATTACGATAAATACGAGGGGTTCGTCATTTGTCACGGTACGGATACGATGTCGTATACGTCGGCGATGCTTTCGTATATGGTGCAACATTCCCCAAAACCTATCGTGCTTACCGGCTCGCAACAGCCAATCAATAAGGAAGACACCGACGGGCGTATCAATCTCCGCGACAGTTTTTTATACGCCTCGTGCGATACGGCAAGCGACGTCGTTATCGTTTTTCAAGGGAAAGTGATTGCGGGTACGCGCGCGAAAAAAGTACGTACGAAAAGTTTTAACGCGTTTACAAGCGTCGATTTTCCCAATCTTGCCGTGATTCGCGACGGCAAAGTGATACAGTATATCACCACGCCCAAACAAGACGCGCCCGCGTTTTATTTGGAACTTGACGAAAAAGTAGGACTGCTTACGCTTACGCCCGGTCAACGCGGGGGCATACTCGACGCGTATTTTTCCACGTACGACGCGGTGGTGCTTTCGGGCTACGGTACGGGTGGCATACCCGAAGGGGAATATTACGGCTTTTACGACGTCATTACCAAGTGGGAAAATAAAGGGAAAACGCTCGTCGTTACGACGCAAGTACAACAAGAAGGCAGTGATATGAACGTGTATCGCGTAGGCAGGGGCTTAAAAAACCGTTTCGCTTTGTTGGAAAGCTATACGATGACGTACGAAAGCATTATCACGAAATTGATGTGGATATTACCGCAAACGAAAGAAGACGAAAAAGTAAAAGAATTGTTTTATAAGCCTGTCAATTACGACCTTATCGGATAAAACAAACGGGGTATGTATAGAATGAATAAATTTACGACCTTTGAAAAATTGGAATATACGCGCCCCGCTTTTCATCAAGCGGAAGCAACGTACGCGCGTTTGACGGCGCAAATTAAAAGCGCGAAAACGTATAAAGAAGTGCGCGATTGTATTTTGGAAGAAGAAACGTTTTCGTCGCAAATCAATACGATGGCGACGATTGCCGAAATTCGCAATACGGTGGATACGAGCGACGAATTTTACCAAGCGGAACACGATTATATCCATAATCAGTATCCGACGATTATGCCGTTTATAAAAGAATTTAATCTTGCGTTGCTTTCTTCTCCCTTTCGCAAACAAATCGACGAAGAATACGGCGAACAGTTTTTAAAGCGTATGCAGTTGGACGTGGACGCGTTTTGCGAAAAGAACGTGCCCCTTATGCAAGAAGAAAACGAACTTACAAACCGTTATCAAAAAATCACGGCGGGTTGTAAAATTCCCTTTCAAGGGGAAACGCTCAATTTATACGGAATCATGAAATATTTCTCGTCGCCCAATCGCGAAATCCGTCGACAAGCCACCAAGCTTTACGAAGAATTTTTTGCAAAAAACGATAAGGAATTGGGCGAAATTTTTGATAGATTGGTAAAAATCCGTCATCAAATGGGCGTGAATATGGGCTTTAAAAATTATATTCCGCTTGGATATATGTTGCAAGGGCGATTGGATTACGACGAAAAAGACGTGGCGGAGTTTAGAAAACAAGTACTCGAAGAACTCGTGCCTTTTTGCGCGGATTTATATAAGGCGCAAGCAAAGCGTATCGGCGTGGAAGAAATCCGTTTCTACGACGAAGAATGTTTATTTTTAGACGGCAACGCAACGCCGATTGGCGATGGTAAATATCTCGTAAAAAAAGCGCAAGAAATGTATCGGGATATGAGCGCGGAAACGGGCGAATTTATCGATTTTATGATAGACCACGCGCTTATGGACTTGGAAAACAAACCCAACAAGGCGGCGACGGGGTATATGACGGTGTTAAGCGATTATCAAGCGCCTTTCGTATATTCGTGTTTTAACGGTACGACGGGGGACGTGGACGTGTTGACGCACGAAATGGGGCACGCGTTTGCAGGCTACGTGGCTATGCGCAATCAGCCGTTACAAGCACTTTGGAGCGAGCCGACGGACATAGCGGAAATTCATTCTATGGCGATGGAACAATTCGCCTATCCGTACGCCGAATTCTTCTTCGGGGACAAAGCGGATTTATATCGAAAACAGCATTTGCAACAAACGCTTACGTTCGTGCCGTTTGGCGTAGCGGTGGACGAATTTCAGCATATCGTTTACGAAAATCCTAATTTAACGCCCGACGAGCGCACGGCGGTTTGGCGGGATTTGGAAAAGAAATATATGACTTGGCGCAAATACGACGACGATAGCGCGTTTTTCAATCGTGGCGGTTGGTGGTATCATAAATTGCATATTTTCCATTATCCATTTTATTATATCAATTACACCCTAACGACGATGGGCGCGTTGGAATTTAAGAAAAAGTACGCAGAAGATAAAAAATCCTGTTGGAAAGATTACTACACCCTTTGTAAAATCGGCGGTTCGCTCGGTTACGTGGATTCGTTAAAAAGCGCTAATCTTGCCTTGCCGTTTGAAAAGGGCGGGGTAAAACGGGCGACTTCGTACGCCAAAGAAATTTTAAAACGACAACTCGGAGATGAAAAATTATGAAAAAATCACAACTTAAAAAATACGCTAAACTGGTGGCGCGCGTAGGATTAAACGTAAAAAAAGGACAATCGGTGTTTATTTCGGCGTCGCTCGACCAACCCGAATTCGTAACGATGGTGGTGGAAGAATGTTATAAGGCGGGCGCAAGCGAAGTGCATATGGAATGGTCGCATCAGCCGATTGAAAAACTTGCGTATCTTTACCGCTCGGAAGAATCCCTTTCGAAAATGCCCGAATGGGTGCGCGCGAAATGGGAATTTAAAGCGAAAAATTATTCTTGCCGATTGTTTATCGAATCGGACGACCCCGACGGAATGCAAGGGGTGAGCCAAGAAAAAATGAGCGCCGTCCGTCGCGCGCTGTTTCCGCAAGTAAAGCCGTTCCGTTTGGCGCTTGAAAACCGTCATCAATGGTGTATCGTCGCCGTGCCGAGCAAAGCTTGGGCGAAAAAGGTGTTCCCCGATTTGTCCGAAAAACGCGCGGTGGAAGAGATGTGGAACGCGATTTTAAAGGCGTCGCGCGCGGACGGGAAAAATCCCGTACAAGCTTGGAAAGCGCACAACGACGAGTTGGACAAGCGTTGTAAATATTTAAACGGTTTAGGGCTTGCAACGTTGGAATATAAAAGCGCCAACGGCACGGATATCCGCGTGGGGCTTAATGAAGACGGACTGTTTTGCGGTGGAAACGAAAAAACGTTGCAAGGGAGAGTGTTTAATCCGAATATCCCCACCGAAGAAGTGTTCACTTCCCCCAAAGCGGGCAAAGCGGAAGGTATCGTATATTCGACGAAACCCCTTTCGTATATGGGGCAACTCATTGAAAATTTTTCGTTGCGCTTTGAAAACGGAAAAGTCGTGGAAGCGAAAGCGGAAAAGGGCGAAGCGTTGCTCAAAGAAATGGTGTCAATGGACGAGGGCGCGGGAAAACTCGGCGAATGCGCGTTAATTCCTTACACGTCGCCGATTAACGAATCGGGATTGTTGTTTTATAATACGCTCTTCGACGAAAACGCAAGCTGTCATTTCGCGCTCGGTTTCGGCTTTAACGAAAGCTTGAAAGGATTTGAAAAATATACGGACGAAGAGTGTAAAAAGCGCGGAATTAACGAGAGTATGATACACGTGGATTTTATGATAGGCGCGCGCGACACGTCTATCGTCGGCATTACCAAAACGGGAGAACGGGTGCAAATTTTTAAGGACGGAAATTGGGCTTTTTCCGTTTAAAAGCTACAAAACGTGATTATATATAAAGTAAAAAAACGCGAGGTGTGCAAATGACAAAAATAGATATATTTTCAGGATTTCTCGGCGCGGGAAAAACGACGCTGATTAAAAAACTTATCAAGGAAGCTTACGCGGGCGAAAAAATCGTCTTAATCGAAAACGAATTCGGCGAAATCGACATTGACGGCGGATTTTTGCAAGAAGCGGGCGTGAATATTACCGAAATGAATTCGGGTTGTATTTGCTGTTCGCTCGTGGGGGATTTTTCTCAGGCGCTGAAAAAGGTTTCCGCGCAATACGCGCCCGATAGAATTATTATCGAGCCGTCGGGCGTAGGCAAACTTTCCGACGTGATTAAAGCGGTGTCGTCCGCAAAGCTGGAAAACGCCCTTTTAAACGCTTTTTGTACGGTAGTAGACGCGTCTAAATGCAAAATGTATATGAAAAATTTCGGCGAATTTTTCAACGACCAAGTGGAAAACGCCAACTGTATTATTCTTTCGCACACCGATAAAACGGCGGACGAAAAACTCGCCAACGCGGTGGCTTTGTTAAAGGAAAAAAACGCGGGCGCAACGCTCGTTACGGCGTCGTGGGATACGTTGGACGGAAAGACGATTTTATCGGCGATGGAAAATAAAAACCGCTTGCACGACGATTTGGAAAACTTGCTTGCGGAAGTGAAAGAGTGCCATCACGAACACGAACATCACCATCACCACGACGGGGAATGCGACGACGAAGATTGTTACTGTCATCACCACGAACACGGGCATCATCATCACCACGACGGGGAATGCGACGACGAAGATTGTTGCTGTCATCACCACGAACACGGGCATCATCACCACCACGAAGGGGAATGCGACGACGAAGATTGCTGTTGTCATCACCACGAACACGGACATCATCACCACCACGCCGACGAAGTGTTTACAAGTTGGGGTGTGGAAACGACGAGAAAATACGGCAAAGAAGAATTGGAGCGCGCGTTGTCGGCGTTACAATCGGAAGAAAAGTACGGGAAAGTGTTGCGCGCGAAAGGTATCGTAGCGGGTGAAAGCGAATGGATTCATTTCGATTATATCCCCGAAGAGCCGAACGTTCGGAACGGTAAAGCGGGGGTAATCGGCAGGCTGTGCGTAATCGGTTGCAATCTCAACGAAAACGCTTTGAAAGAATTGTTTAACGTATAAAGGGAAGAAAAAAATGAAACAAAAATTGCCTACGGAAACGCCCGTATATCTCTTTTTGGGATTTTTAGAATCGGGTAAAACGAAATTTATACAAGAAACGTTGGAAGACCCCCGTTTTTCGGCAGGGGAAAAAACCTTGCTTTTGGTTATGGAAGAAGGGGAAGAAGAATACGAAACGATTAAATTTGCGTCGGCGGAAACGGTGGAGCTCGTCGTAATCGACGACAAAGAAAAGCTTACGGAAGAATATTTGACGCAGTTGCAAGCGCAATATAACGCCGAACGGGTGGTTGTGGAATATAACGGTACTTGGATGCTGGAAGATTTTTTCAACGCAATGCCCGAAGGGTGGATGGTCAATCAAATTATGACCTTTTTCGATTCCAACACCTTTTTAAATTACAACGCGAATATGCGCCAATTTACCTTTGATAAAATCCAAAACACGCAACTCGTCGTATTCAACCGTTTCGACGAATCTATGGATAAAATGGCGTTCCATAAAATCGTGCGGGGGATTTCCCGCCGTTGCGATATCGTGTACGAAAGCGCGGACGGTAAAGCGGATTTCGACGATATTGAAGACCCGTTGCCTTTCGACGTAAACGCGCCCGTTATTCAAATCGAAGATAAAGATTACGCCTTTTTCTATCGGGATTTAACGGAAAATTTGGAAGGATATATCGGGAAAACGGTAAAATTTAAAGGCTTGGTGGCGACGGATAAACGCCTTTCGCCTACTGATATCGTCGTTGGTAGACACGTAATGACCTGTTGCG
>JAZNIR010000137.1:0-3569 GCA_045577595.1 Candidatus Scatosoma sp. | reverse complement strand
CATTAAAACGGAAAAAGGCATAATGCACCCCCTATTTGACAATTATCCAACAAATATTATAACACATTCACAGTAAAATTGCAATATATACGCGGGAAATAAAAAATATTTTTTATTTTTTCATTTTTTTAAAAAAATCCCGCATTTTCACACGATTTTCACATAATTTTGCTAAAAATAAAAAAATTACGGTACACAATCCCTTTTGTCAACCGTAATTTTTTTGCACTTATTCTTCTTTTTTTGCAATCTCAAACGCCCCGTACATACCTGCACGATTTCCAAGTTTCGCGCCCACAATCTTCAACGGTACGATATCCATCGCAATATACGTACGCTCGTCGACGGCGCGTCGCAAAGGCTCGAACAACGCCTCGCCTTCGTTGGCAATTCCCCCGCCCAAAACAATCGCTTCGGGGCGCAATATATTGACGAAATCGGCAATTCCTTCGGACAAATACCCAACGTACTGCTCAATCACCCGCTTCGCCGTTTCATCCCCCTTTTTCGCCGCAATAAACGCCGTTCTACCGTCTACGTTTTCAATTTTTCCGCTCGACACTTCCCAAAGCAAACTTTGTAAATTCTCTACCATCGCGTGCCGTGTTTGCGCCACAAGCGCCGTTGCCGACGCATACTTTTCATAACACCCCTTTCTTCCACAAGCACACGGCAAACCGCCTTCGCGAATGGTAATATGCCCCAGCTCCGCGCCCGCGCTTTTAAAGCCTTCTATCAATTTTCCGTCAAAAACCATTCCCCCGCCAATGCCCGTTCCAAGCGTAAGCAAAATACTGCTTTGAAACTCCGCCGTCGCGCCGTATTTTGCTTCGCCGAGCGCGGCACAATTTGCGTCGTTGGCAACTTTCACGGGTTTCCCCGTCAATTCGCTTAAACGTTTGGAAAAGGGAACGTTATCCCAATGATAATTCGTCCACCGCAACACTACGCCGTTTAAACTGTCCACCACACCGGGTGAACCAACGCCAATCGCCACAACTTGCTCAAAATCCACGCCGTGTTTTTTTGTAACTGCTCTTGCCAAATCAGCAAGCTTTTGCATCGTACCGTCAAATCCGTCCTTCGCGTCCGTCTTAACCTTTTCGCAATCCAAAAGTGCGCCGTTTAAAGAAAATAGTCCGCCTTTGGCGCTCATACCGCCCAAATCAATCCCAACGATATATTTTTCCATATCCAATCCGTCCTTATCGTTTATCTTTCTTATGGATTTAATAATATTTTATCACAAGAAAGCAAACTTTTCAATACAAAAAAATGCCAATTTCCCCTTACATTACATAGATATTAAAAGACGATATCCATAACGACCGTTTCCACACGCAAAAGGCGCACGCTTTTCTATCGCCCGCCTTTAAGGTGTTATTCGTTTTTATATTTTTGTTATTTTAGCAGGTAATTTATCCCGATTTTACGCTTCGTTTTTCAATAAAACGATACATTTCGCAAGCATACGCATCACGTGAAACGGCCCTTTATAGGTATGCCCTTTACAAGGTGGCTGGGTAGGTTTTCCGTCCCGACGGAGATACCCGAACCATTCTCCGTATTCTCTATCCGAAAAATGCGTAAATGCATAATCGCAAACCTTATCAAAAATTTGCTTATACTTTTCGTCGCCCGTATGCTTATAATAATGTAACATTTCACGGTGCATTTCCAGCCCACGCGCCAAAACCTTTTCTCTACCTAACGTTTCGGGCGAAAACCCGCAACCCCAAATAGGAATTTCGCTCCAAAACAGCATACCCGTTTCGTCGCAATAATCCATAAAGGCGCGCGAATTGGGATAATGCGAACCGCGAATAGCGTTACAGCCCATTTGGAACGCGATATCCAAATCCTTTTTCATCAACTTCAAAGGGAACGCAAACCCCCATTCGGGATGTTCTTCGTGGCGGTTCACCCCACGAATTTCCACTCGTCTGTCGTTTAAATACACGCCGTCCGGTTTTACTTCCAACTTTCTAAAACCCGTACGGTCGAACAAATCGTCCGTATCCGTGTTGATGTAAATCGTATATAAATACGGATTGTTAATATCCCAAAGTCGAACGTTTTGTAAATCGAATACGAATTCGACTCGTTGCGTTTCCCCACCTTGCAAACAAACTTCTTTTGCAAATACTTGATTGCCGAATACAAATTGCAGTTGTGTCGTTTTTTCCGCCTCGTCCGCGTTATATAACGTTACGAGTTCTTTCACTTCCGCGCTTTTCCCGTCTTGGGAAAGGACGTAATCCACTTTATTGTGCAATACGCAAATTCCAACCAGCGTTTCCACGACGACGATTTAACGCGTATGTTCGGCTTAAATAAAAAAATCCGCGAATGTACTTTTGCCGAATTACGCAGTTTGCAACTCAAAGACACCGACGATACGACCGAACGCAAAGATTTGTTTATTCCTTCCTTACAAGAATATCTCGTTATTTGTAAAAAATATAGCAAACAAGCAATCCTCGAATTAAAAGGACCGCTCACCGATAAACAAGTGGAAGAAATCGTGCAAATCGTCGACGATTACGGTTGGTTGACGCACACCACGTTTATTTCGTTTGCCAAAGAATTTCTTTTGTGCATAAGAAAAGCATATCCGCAAGCAAGCGTACAATTCTTAACAGGTTATTGTACGGACGAAGACGTAGCGTTTATGATTTCACAAAAAATGGATGCTGATTTGCATTACAAGTGTATAACGAAATCAGTCGTAAAACGATTACACAACGCAAATCTTAAAGTAAATTGTTGGACGGTAAACACGGTTATGGACGCAAAATCCGCACAAACGGCGGGCGTTGATTTTATAACCACGAATATTTTAGAATGACCTGCCTTTTTCCGCAATTTTAATTTCTGCACGTAAAAAAAGTATCTATTCAACTATGCGAATAGATACTTTTTTCTTTTATATATTTTAATCGTTTTTTTGGCGCAAGCACACAAGAGTCTCCACACTGCTTTTTTCTTCACACACAAAAACAGTCTCCTCGCCATCTTCATATATTGGAAAGTTAAATTCGATTGATTTTAATGGTGATTTCTTTTCCCAATGCGGGTTGAGATTGATTTCTTTCACAAAATACATAAGCAAATTCTTTTGCTCTTGCTCATTCATTATATCAAAAAGCTCCGAAAAATTCAACAATATTCTACGTATGTTTTCTAAAGTTGTTTTCTCTTTTTCTAACGCTTTCTTTTCAAACCGTGCGTTCACGATATACTCTTCTACTTCGGCAATCGCATCATACATCTTTTCAAGTCTCAAATTTAAGTCGTTTAACTTCTTGTCTCGATATTTTACGTCGTATGGAAGCGTATCAATTTCCGTTTCTAATCGTGCTTTCGTTAAATTCAACTCATTAAGACGCGTTTCAAAATTCATTATTTCTTTATCAAGACGGTCATCTTTAGAAAAGTTGGATATCCTCTTTTCTATTGCATTAGCAAATTTCTTTTTATTAACAAGTTCTTTAATTGCTTCAATAACAAGCGGTTCAATTACCGTCTTTTTTAAGTCCGCTTTATATTCGCAAAAATGCCCTCTATCG
>JAZNIR010000136.1:0-2975 GCA_045577595.1 Candidatus Scatosoma sp. | reverse complement strand
CCACCCCTTTGATGATTTGAAAAAACCCGTTTGTCGATTGATTGGTATAATTCGTAGAATTTCGCATAAAAAAACACCTCCGCTTGTATTCTATGCGAAGGCGTTTGTTATTAAGAACGTATCGGCGGATTATTCTTTATCTTCCGTCGTTTTTTCTTCTGCGGGCGCTTCTGCCGTTTCCGCTACTTCTACCGTTTCTTCTTTCTTTTCTTCCGCTTTTTCCGCTACCGCGTCCGTTTGGTAAACCGCTTGTTTATCGAATTTGATATACGATTTGCCACTTGCTTCCGTACCCGTTTCCAATACGAACGTATTGTCTTCCGCGCATACTTCTACGACGACACCGCAAATACCGCCAATCGTTTTCACCTTGTTGCCGGGCTTAATCGCGTTGAGCGTCTTTTCCGTTTCTTCTTGTCTTTTCTTTTGCGTACGTTTGCTGTAAACCATAAATACGACCATCACCAAAACCAATACGCCTAATAAAATAAAGCTAGCCATTATCATTCTCCTTTTTTTGCGTCGCTTGTTTTTATTTTTCCCGCAACGCGTTCTTCTATACTATGATACCTTTTTTTTTGTTTTTTGGCAAGCGATTTACCGCGCGTTTTGCCAATTTTTTCTTTTTCACGCAATTTTCGCAAAAAAAGCGTTTACCATTTGCCTTCCCCACCGTACTTTTGATAAAAGTCTTTTACGTAATCTTTAACGTACCCGCCTAAAATCGAATTCCGCAACCCTTTCATCAGTTTATGCAAGAAGGTGATATTGTGTAAACTCAACAACATTGCCCCGTACATTTCGCCCGTGTTGACGAGATGTCGCAAATACGCTTTCGTATAATTTTTACAACAGTAACAATCACATTCGCTATCGAGCGGAGTAAAATCTTCTTTATACTTTCCGTTCCGCACCACCACCCGTCCGCGCGAAGTGATTGCCGTACCGTTGCGCGCAATCCGCGTCGCCAATACGCAGTCGAACATATCTATCCCCCGAAGCGTGCCTTCAATTAAGCAATCGGGCGAGCCTACGCCCATTAAATAACGGGGTACGTCGGTGGGAAGTTGCGGTTGTAAAAAATCGAGTAATTCGTACATAATCGGCTTGGGTTCGCCCACCGAAAGTCCGCCGATAGCGATGCCGTGTTTGACGAACGGCAACGTGCGTTTTAAACTTTCCCCGCGCAAATCTTTGTACATATTCCCTTGCACGATAGGAAAGAGCGCTTGATTGGGCTTATCGTGGAATTTATAACATCTTTCAAGCCAATTCGCCGTGCGGAGCATTGCCTTTTTCGCTTGGTCGTGGGTGTAGCCGTATTCGCTACATTCGTCGAACGCCATAATAATATCCGCGCCGAGATTTTGTTGCACCTGCATTGCTTTTTCGGGCGTGAAGAAATGCTTACTGCCGTCGATATTCGACGAAAATTGCACCCCTTCGTCGGTGATTTTATTGAGTTTACCAAGCGAAAATACTTGAAACCCGCCACTGTCCGTTAAAATCGGCTTGTCCCAATGCATAAAAGTATGCAACCCGCCCGCTTGTTTTACGATTTCGTCGCCTGGTCGCATATATAAATGATAGGTGTTGGAAAGTATAATTTGAGAGCCCGCTTCCTTTAAATCGCGCGGGAACACCCCCTTTACCGTCGCTTGCGTGCCGACGGGCATATATACGGGCGTTTCAATGTCGCCGTGTGGCGTGTGTAAGACGCCCGCGCGCGCGCCCGTTTCGGGGTCGGTTTTTATCAGTTCAAATGAAAAAAATTCGTTATTCAAAATAATGTACTCGCTTTTCTAATGATATGCGCTTATTATAACACAAATCGAAAGAAATTGCAATAAATTGCTCGACTTTTATAAAAAATGAGCGAAAGGGATTGACTTTTTATGAAAATACGAATACAATAAATACACGAATACAAATAAAAGGAAATAAAAAGATGAAAAACATTTGGAAAGCTTTTCTTATTTTACTTATCGCGCTTTTTTGTTTTCCGCTTGCCTCTTGCAAGGAACAAAAGGAAGTGAAAGTATTAAAAGAAATTTTGCTTACGGAAGAAGATTACGCGTTTGCCATTGATAAAAGCAACGCCGATTTAAAAACGGAAGTAAATAAAATGATTGCCGAAATGCAAGTAGACGGTTCGCTTGAAAAACTCGTTAATTCCTATTTCGACGATACGGCTACGTTTACGTACGTAAATAAGTCGCAAACCCCCGCTCCAAACGATTTCGTAATGGCTACCAACGCTACTTTCCCGCCTTTCGAATATAAGGAAGGCAACGCGTTTAAAGGGGTAGACGTGGAATTTGCCTATCTGATTGCGCAACGGTTAGGGCAAAATTTGTTTATCTACGATATGGAATTCACCGCGATTATCCCCAGCGTTGACAGCGGAGAAAGCGATATCGGTATGGCGGGTATGACCGTTACCGAAGAACGTTTAAAAACGGTGGATTTTGCAACGAGTTATTATACGTCCGCGCAAGTGCTTACGGTGCTTGCCGACGACACGACGTTCGACGAATGTGAAACGGTTGCGGACGTGGAAGAAATTTTAAAATCGAAAGGCTCGTCGTATATTATCGGTACGCAAGCGGGCACGACGGGATATTTTTATTCGAAAGGCGACGTCGATTTCGGATTTGACGGTTTCCCCAATTTAACGACGAAAGATTACACGACGGGGGCGCTTGCATTCGTCGATTTAAGAAACGAGCGTATCAACGCCGTTATTCTCGATTTACAACCCTCCCTTTCGATTGCGCGCGGATTTAGCGGTTCCAAAGTGCAAATTTTCTACCGTCAATTTATCACGCTCGGCGGATATAAAACGTTTCTTACGGGCCTACAAAATGTAGCGGATGCCGCCAGGACTATCTACCAGAAGAAGATCTCCGGCAGCAAAAAGCTCCTGTATCTTCTCCTCTACCAATTCCTCAGGAAAATCCTCCAGCACAGACAGG